>DATJCP010000126.1:0-3933 GCA_035514715.1 Candidimonas sp. | reverse complement strand
ATTCCACAAAGCTCAACTGCACATTTGCCATGACACAATCTACTGCCTCCAATTCCTCCTCCGCCGCTTTGAACACTTGCGACATGACCATTCTAGGCAAGCAAGCGCGCTTGGCTGCACGCCACATGCGCACAGCCGCTGGACAAGCCAAGGATCAAGCCCTGCGCGCCATGGCAAAACGCCTGGTCGAGCAAGAAGAACAACTGATTGCGGCAAACGCCCTGGATCTGGCCCAGGCACGGGAAAATAAGTTGGAACCAGCCATGCTCGATCGCCTGACGCTGACCGGAAAAACGATTGCATCCATGGCGGCCGGCCTGTTGCAAATTGCCGACATGCCCGACCCCATAGGTAGCCAAACCGCAAGCATTAACCGCCCAAATGGTATGCGCGTTGCCCAGATGCGCGTCCCGCTGGGCGTGATCGGCATCATTTATGAATCCCGGCCCAACGTCACCATCGACGCCGCGGCGCTATGCCTGAAGTCGGGCAACGCCACCATATTGCGTGGCGGCAGCGAAGCGTTTCATTCCAATATTGCGCTAGGCAGCATAGTCCAGCAAGGCCTGGCCGATGCCGGCTTGCCCCCCGATGCAGTGCAGGTGGTTGGCACCACCGACCGTGCCGCCGTTGGACAGCTTATTACCATGACCGAGTACATCGATGTCATCGTGCCCCGAGGCGGAAAAGGCTTGATTGCGAGGCTGGCCGTCGAGGCTAAAGTTCCCCTGATCAAACACCTGGACGGCAACTGCCATGTCTACCTGGACGCGGCAGCCGACCTGGACAAGGCCCACGACATCGCCGTCAACGCCAAAACCTACCGCTACGGTATTTGCGGCGCCATGGAAACCCTGCTGGTCCATGCCGACATTGCGGCACTAATATTGCCGCGCCTAGCCAAGACCTTTTCCGATAAAGGTGTCGAACTGCGCGGCTGCGAGCGAACCCGCGCCCTGCTGCCGCAAGCACTTGCTGCAACCGAAGAAGACTGGCAAACCGAATACCTGGCGCCGATACTGGCCATACGCATTGTCGACAGCCTGGACGCCGCTATGGACCATATCGCCAAATACAGTTCTGAGCACACCGAGTCCATCGTTACTGAAAACCTGCAGGCCGCCAACCGCTTCCAACGTGAAGTCGACTCCAGTTCCGTCTACGTGAACCTGCCTACCTGCTTCGCCGACGGCTTCGAATACGGCCTGGGCGCCGAGATCGGCATTTCCACCAATCGACTGCATGCGCGCGGGCCCGTCGGCCTGGACGGACTGACCACCATGAAATGGGTACTTGCCGGCGACGGCCAACTGCGCGGATAAGGCGCAACACACTATGCTCTGGATAAAAACCTTCCATATCCTGTTCGTCACCTCTTGGTTTGCAGGACTGTTTTATTTACCGCGCATCTATGTCAATCTGGCGCAAAATCAGGATGCGTCCGCCACGACCTGCCTGCTGGGTATGGCGCGCCGCCTGTACCGCTTCATGGCGCCGCTTGCCGTATTGTCCGTCGCGCTTGGACTATGGCTGTACCTGGGTTATGGCATCGGCCGCGCTCAAGGCTGGATGCATGCCAAGCTGGCGGCAGTCATACTGCTTATCGGCTACCACCTGGTCTGCGGACGCATGTTGAAGCAATTCGAACTTGGCGCCAATACACGCAGCCACCGGTTCTACCGGTGGTTTAACGAAATACCGGTAATTTTGCTGCTCATCGTGATTGCCCTGGTTGTCACAAAACCCTTTTAAAATATTGAACCATGACTGACGCCAAAACCGGCAAGACGCTTACCCTGAAGAAAAAAATCGGTCCCGCAGCGGATACCGCCGATGGCGAACGCCGCAAACGTACGGGTGCACGTGCAAAGCAAGTCGCACAGATCGAACGGCATCGCGATCAGCAACGCAACGCACAAGCACCGGCAGCCAGCCCTGAACCGCAACCTTCAGCACATCGGCCAGCAGCACCGCGCAACCGCTACCCAGCCGAGCCCGCACCCGAAGCAAGCACGCGGCAACGCCCCAGCCACCGGCAAGACGCCGAAGCGCCACGATCCAGCCCGCGCCGCTCCCCTGCGCCAACACGAGCGGCCGAAATATTCCCAGTATTCACTCCCTGCCCGCAAGGGCTGGAAGAAGCGCTGGTTGCTGAAATGCAGGCCCTGGGTTTTGAAGATGCCGTACCGGCACGTGCCGGCTGCCGCTTTCACACTGACTGGACCGGCATCCTGCGCGCCAACCTGTATTCCAGGCTGGCCACACGTGTTCTGGTCGAAGTAGCGCACGGCCCAGCCCACCATGAAGACGATATCCTGGATCTGGCCATGGACACCCCCTGGGAGCGTTGGTTCGGCGCCGAGCAAACACTGCGGGTCGACACCTCCGCCATACGCAGCCCCATGCAAAGCCTGCAGTACTGTAACTTGCGCGCCAAAGACGGGATCTGCGACCGCCTGCGCGAGCGCGAAGGCGCACGTCCCGATATCGACACCGTACGCCCCGATGCGCGCGTCCATCTTTTCCTGGACGAAGACAGCGCAACGCTTTACCTGGACACCACCGGCGAATCGCTTTTCAAGCGCGGCTGGCGCCTGGAAAAAGGCGAAGCCCCCTTGCGCGAGAACCTGGCGGCCGGCCTGCTGGCCTTATCCGGCTGGGACCCATCCCAACCTTTGATGGATCCCTTTTGTGGCAGCGGCACCATATTGATTGAAGGCGCCTGGATAGCCCTGGGCGTGCCTCCCGGCATCTGGCGGCCTTTCGGTTTTGAACGGCTGCGCAACCACGATGCGCGCCACTGGCGCGACATCAAAGACGAAGCGCGCTCAAATATCGCTACGCAACTTGAAAGCCCGATTGTCGGATACGACCTGGATCCTGCAGCCATCGAAGCAGCAAAGTCCAACTTGGATCGATCCTGGCTTACCCCCGACGCAATTCGCTTCGAACTTGGCGACGCTCGCTCAGTGCGTCCGCCCGCAGAAAGCGGCTGGATGGTGACCAATCCGCCTTACGGCGAGCGCTTGCCTAATGAGGAAGACAGCGGGCTGTGGCGGGACTGGGCGCAAAACCTGAAGCAGCACTACAGCGGCTGGAACGTCAACATTATTTCCAGCGACCTGGATTTACCTCGGGAACTGCGCCTCAAACCCCTACGCCGCTACCCCTTGTTTAACGGCTCGCTGGATTGCCGCCTGTTCAGTTTCGAAATGGTTGCAGCAAGTTATCGGAACAAATAAGTATCACTTTCACAACATCTTGCCGCATTGCAATATATTTTCTTGCTTGAATTCAGGGTTAACCCTATAATAGGGATAACCCTGAACGAAACGTTCATTTATTCAAGCAAAGAGGCTATTATGATCAACGTAGGCAAAGACATCCGTTTAACCGACGAACTCGAGCGTCAGCTGATGATGCAAGCCATCGAAGACCAATTCCGTTTCAAACCGCTTGTATCGCTAAAAGGCCTGTTCGCCAAGATCGCTGCGTTGTTTTCCAGCGAAAAAACGGCCGCTCGCCGCACAGTTGAATCTGCAAGCTAAGCTGTACCTGCCGGCCGTTTCTGGCCTGGCGCGCTAAAAGCGCACTCCCAAAAGCCGCTATTTGAGCGGCTTTTTCATTTCCGCAACAGGAGCCAGGTTGAATAAAAACCTCGGCTAGCCCCTCGAATAATTCATCAAGACATAATTGCGGGATAATAGCGCCTGTCCCTGGCCTTATATCTTGATGCAATGCAACAACCCATTTCCACGCCTGCCACGCCTCTTACGGTCACCCCCAGCCGTTTACGCCGCTTCGCCTGCATGATGTACGAAGCCGTACTGCTGTTCGGCGTCGTGTTCCTTGCCAGCTATCTGTTCGATACGCTGACCCAAAGCCGAGATGCCTTGATGCTGCGGCACGGCAGGCAAGCCATCGTCTTTATCG
>DATJCP010000125.1:0-2759 GCA_035514715.1 Candidimonas sp. | reverse complement strand
AGCGAGCAAGGGTTTTCATTCTGGCAACCCAATATGCGGGCACTGGAAGCCAGCCGCTCTATTATTAAAGAATACGTCGGCCTGCTGATGTATTGGGTACGAGGCTGGGTTTAACACTATGCAATGTCGTAGCGGCTGCGGCGCCTGCTGTATCGCGCCTTCGATTTCCAGCCCGATTCCAGGAATGCCTAACGGCAAGCCGGCAGGCGTGCGATGCGTTCAGCTTACCGAAGACAACCGTTGCGGAATTTTTGGCCAGCCCGAACGCCCCGCCTGCTGCGCCGGGCTGCAAGCTTCAATCGAGATGTGCGGTACAACCCGCGAACAGGCGATTTCCTGGATAACTGAACTGGAACGGGCGACAGCGCCCGCTTAACCCCTAGCTGGCAGTGCTTAGCTGCGTGGATGCCGGCTTGCCTATAGGCGCCTCGCGGATAGGCAAATTGACCAATGCGGCAATGGCGGCCAGCGCCATATCGGCGTACCACATCCAGCTATAGTCGCCGAACTGTGTGATTGCCAGGCCACCCAGCCAGGCCCCCAGAAAACCGCCTATCTGATGCGACAGCAATGTCAGCCCGAACAAGGTTGAAAGGTAACGCGTGCCGAACAGCTTTCCGACAATGGCGGCAGTTGGCGGTACTGTGGCCAACCAGGTAAACCCCAGCCCTGCGGCAAATATATAAAACGTCCATTCGGTGCGCGGCATCATGAGATACCAGGCTATCAGCAACGCACGCGAACCATACATCAGGGCCAGCACATACTTGCTGCGGTACTTGGCTACGCACGAGCCCGCCACCAGGCTGCCAAAGATATTGGCCAGCCCGATGATGGCCAATGACCAACTGGCAACCGCGGGGGGCAACCCGCACAAGTCGACCTCTCCGGGCAAATGCGTAACCAGAAAAGCAATGTGAAAACCGCAGGTAAAAAAGCCGATATGCAACAACAGATAGCTACGATTCTTCAAAGAGCTTTTGACGGTGCTTCCCAGCCCCATACCCGTATCCACATGAGGATGAGGGGCCTGCTTGCCATTGGTCAATTTACCGATCAGCGGCAAAGCGGCCAATGTCATCAGCGCCACCGACCACATGGCTCCCATCCAGCCTATGGACTGAATCAGTTTTTGCAGTATCGGTGCAAAGATGAACTGACCGAAGGACCCGCCCGCGTTGATCACACCGGAAGCGGTGCCTCTGGATTCGGGCGGCAAGCGCTGGGCTGCCGCGCCGATCAATACGGAAAAACTGCCCGCCCCCGACCCTATCGCGGCTAGCAGCCCCAGCGATATCGTCAGGCCAAATCCAGAACCCATGAAAGGAGTTATGGCGCAGCCCAGAGCCATGATGATGACCCCGGCGATCAGCACAACACGTGGACCATAACGGTCGGCGCATGCGCCGGCAATGGGTTGTATGGCGCCCCAGGCAAACTGCCCTATGGCCAGGGCAAAGCTGATGGTGGCTATCCCCATGCCTGTCGATGCATTCAATGGGCCGATGAAAAGCCCGAATGATTGCCGCGCCCCCATGGTCACCATCAAAATCCCGGCAGCAGCCAGGGTAACAACCATCACATCGGGGCGTCGCAGCGAGCGAAACATGTAAAGCTCCTCATTTCGAGGAGCCATTATGTTCATCCAACGATATTCACGCAAGCCATTTAATTTCGTTTATGAGATAGAATTTCTTCATCATGAATTCATATCCCCCACTAAAGGCATTGGTAGCTTTCGATGCAGCGATGCGGACAAATAGTTTTTCTATTGCCGCCAACGAACTGCACGTAACGCCGGGCGCCATCGGTCAGCAAATCCAGAAACTGGAAGAGTGGTTGGGTGTTTTACTGTTCTCGCGCCAAATCCGTCAGGTAAAACCCACAACAGACGGGCTTGCTTATTGGCAGCAGATTCAGCCAGCCCTGGCTCAAATCCATAATGCCAGCCGTTTGCTCAAGAGCAGCCGCAGCCAAGGGGTATGGATATCCATGCCGCCAAGTTTTGCAGCTAAGTGGTTTACTCGCAGGATGGCGGACTTTCTGACCCGGCACCCAGCGGTGGAGCTTCATTTCAACTCGTCAACAGCCACCATTGATTTCGAGCGCGAACCGCTGGATCTGGCCATACGCCACTTCGATGGCAATGACCCCCGCCTGGAATCCACCCTGCTATACCAAAGCGAGGCAAGGGTGTACTGCAGCCCCGCCTATGCAGCCAGGCTATCACTTAAAAATCCAGACGATCTGCTGCGCGCCACACTCTTGCACACTACGCTACAACCGCACTGGCAAGAATGGCTGCAACATTTCAGCGGAATTGATAGTGCCCGGGCAATGAAACTGCCCGGCATCCATTTCGATCAGGGGTTGATGGCTATCGAAGCTGCTAAACAAGGCCAGGGCATCGTCATGACCAGCCCTTTGCTGGTTGAAGAGGAAATGGCCAGCGGAACGCTGATAGAGCCCTTCGGATTGGGGCTTATGCTTGCGACCGGCTACTATATCGTTCACCCCCGCAAAACCCCGCTGCGTCCACCCGCCGAAGCGTGCAAACGGTGGCTAGTGGAACTGTCTAGCCACAGCGCAAAATGACTTATTCGTCCCGCGTTTGCACATCCAGCAGTTCGATCTCGAAAATCAGGTTCGAGTTCGGCGCAATGATCGGGCCCATCTGCCTGTCGCCGTAAGCCAAGTGTGCCGGCACAAACAGCTTGCGCTTGCCGCCAACCTTCATGCCCAACAAGCCCTGGTCCCAT
>DATJCP010000124.1:0-5532 GCA_035514715.1 Candidimonas sp. | reverse complement strand
GCCGCCGTGCCGATTCCCGTTGATGTTGTGTGCGCGAAAACTTTCAGTGCCGATGCCGAAGCGACGGTAAAAGCCGCCGACCAAGTTGCCGACGACGATCAGATTTTGGATATCGGTCCGGAAACCGCCGAGCAACTGGCCTCGATTCTGAAGCAGGCGGGAACCATAGTCTGGAATGGCCCCGTCGGCGTATTCGAGTTCGATGCATTTGCCAATGGCACCAAGGTCGTGTCCCAGGCGATTGCCGACTCCGCAGGGTTCTCTATCGCTGGTGGCGGCGATACCTTGGCCGCTATTGCCAAGTATCACATCAGCGACAAGGTTGGTTATATCTCGACGGGCGGCGGAGCGTTCCTGGAGTTCCTGGAAGGCAAGAAGCTGCCTGCCGTCGATATTCTTGAACAGCGTTCCCAGAACTAGTTCCTGTCGATTAAAAGCGAGCGAAAACATGTCCACACCCCTGCGTCTTGTGCGTAAACATCCCGATGAATTGCTGGTCGGTCTGGTTTCCATTTCCGACCGGGCTTCCAGCGGCACCTATGAAGACCAGGGGATTCCTGCGCTGCAGGCGTGGCTTGACGCCGCTTTGGTGCAGCCGCCGCAATTCGCGGCGCGCCTTATCCCCGACGATCCGCAGCAGATATCGGCCACGCTTATTGAGCTGGTCGACACGCTGGGCTGCGACCTGGTGCTGACTACCGGTGGCACGGGTCCGGCGCGGCGCGATGTCACGCCGGAAGCTACCTTGGCGGTTGCCACTAAAGAAATGCCGGGTTTTGGCGAGCAGATGCGCCAGATCAGCCTGAAGTTCGTACCGACTGCCATTTTGTCGCGTCAGGTAGCGGTAATTCGTGAAACGCCTGACCACGCAGCTCTGATCATTAACCTGCCGGGTCAGCCCAAGGCAATCAAGGAAACGCTGGAAGGCTTGATGGATGCCGACGGCAAGGTCGTGGCGGCGGGCATTTTTGCCGCGGTGCCGTATTGCGTAGACTTGATCGGCGGCCCTTACATTGAAACACGCAAGGAACTGGTTGCCGCCTTTCGGCCTAAGTCGGCGATAAGGCCGTGAGCGCCAGCAATTAATCTCATTCCCTCGTAAAATCGAGCCTAGTTATCAATTCATATTCAATTTGCTTCCAGGAGGTCTTGTCATGGCACTAGTTTCCATGCGTCAGTTGCTCGATCATGCAGCCGAGAACGGCTACGGTATCCCAGCTTTCAACGTCAACAACCTGGAACAGGTCCAGGCTATCATGGAAGCCGCTGCGGAAACCGACAGCCCGGTTATCATGCAGGCATCGGCTGGCGCACGTAAATACGCAGGCGAAGGTTTCCTGAAATACCTGATTCAGGCTGCGGTCGAAACCTACCCCAATATCCCTGTCGTCATGCACCAGGATCACGGCCAGTCGCCGGCAATTTGCCAGGGCGCCATCAATCTGGGCTTTTCCAGCGTGATGATGGACGGGTCGCTGAAAGAAGACGGCAAAACCATTGCTGATTACGAATACAACCAAGACGTCACCCGCCGCGTGGTCGAAATGGCTCACAAGCTGGGCGTGACAGTCGAAGGCGAGCTTGGCTGCCTGGGCTCTTTGGAAACCATGGAAGGCGACAAAGAAGACGGCCATGGCGCCGACGGCAAGTTGACCATGGAACAGCTGTTGACCGATCCTGAACAGGCTGCCGATTTCGTTCGCAACACGCAACTGGACGCACTGGCCATTGCCATCGGCACCAGCCATGGCGCCTACAAGTTCACACGCAAGCCCACGGGCGACATCCTGTCGATCTCGCGCATCAAAGAAATTCATCATCGCCTGCCTAACACCCATCTGGTCATGCACGGCAGTTCCAGCGTGCCGCAGGATCTGCTCGCTGAAATTCGCGAGTTCGGTGGCGACATGAAAGAAACCTACGGCGTGCCAGTCGAAGAAATCCAGGAAGCCATCAAGTTCGGCGTGCGCAAGATCAATATCGATACTGATATCCGCCTTGCCATGACGGGCGCGATTCGTCGCTTCATGGGCGAAAATCCTTCCAAATTCGATCCGCGCGAATACCTCAAACCTGCTCGTCAGGCAGCCAAGGATATCTGCAAGCAGCGCTACGAACAGTTCGGTACAGCCGGTAACGCCAGCAAGATCAAGGCGATTCCGCTCACTGACATGGCCAAGCGCTATGCCGCTGGGGAACTGGCGCAGCTCGTCAAGTAAATGCTTTTAGTTTTGTTCTGACTTTCATCCCGCAAGGTCCAGGCCATTCCTGGGCAGCGGGATGTTTTTATTCCAAGGATACATTGTGGCCCAGGCCCTCCATCAATCAACCATCAAATCGCTTCCTTTACTTGCACGCGGCAAGGTTCGCGACATGTACGCGGTAGGCGATGACAAGCTGCTGATCGTGGCGTCCGACCGTATTTCGGCCTTCGATGTCATTCTTGACGACCCCATTCCCGGCAAAGGGCAGGTACTGACCGAGTTGACCGAGTTCTGGCTGAAAAAGCTGGCTCACATACTGCCTAACCATTCCACAGGTATTGCCCCTGAAGATGTCGTGGCCGCCGACGAGCGCGACCAGGTCGCCGGGCGCGCGATGGTGGTCAAGCGTCTTAAACCCATTATGGTGGAAGCTGTGGCGCGCGGTTATTTGATCGGTTCCGGCTGGAATGATTACCGTGCCACAGGGCTAGTGTGCGGCATCAGCCTGCCCGCTGGTCTGCAGCAGGCCAGCCGTTTGCCTGAGCCCATTTTTACGCCAGCCGCCAAGGCGGAATTCGGCTCGCACGACGAAAATGTGGACTTCGACTACGTGGTTAGCCAAGTCGGCAAGGAATTGGCGGAAAAAATTCGTGCCGTCACGCTGCAGTTGTATACCGAAGCTGCTGAATTCGCTGCAACCAAGGGCATTATCATTGCCGACACCAAGTTCGAGTTTGGCCTGGACGACCAGGGCCAACTGCACTTGATGGACGAAGTGCTTACACCGGATTCCTCCCGTTTTTGGCCAGCGGCTGACTATGCCGTGGGTATCAGCCCGCCGTCGTTCGACAAGCAGTTTGTGCGCGACTGGCTGGAAACCCAGGTGTGGGACAAAACGCCGCCAGCGCCACGCCTGCCGGCCGAAGTCCTGGAAAAGACCGCCGCTAAATACCGCGAAGCCGTTACACGTTTGATGGCGTAAGGCTGGTTTGGCCCGCGTTAAAATACATAATTGCCTAGTGCGATCTTACTGGTGAGCTGCCATGACTACATTTACTGAAACCAACGCCGCCGGTACTCCCATTGTGGGAATTATCATGGGCTCGTCCAGCGACTGGGACATCATGAAGCATGCGGTCGCTATTCTCGAAGAGTTTGGCGTACCGCACGAAATGAAGGTCGTGTCGGCGCACCGTATGCCGCATGATATGGTCGATTACGGCGGCCAGGCTGTCGATCGCGGCTTGCGCGCCATTATCGCCGGTGCGGGCGGCGCTGCGCATTTGCCCGGGATGATGGCGGCGCTGACGCCTGTGCCGGTATTTGGCGTACCCGTGCCGTCCAAATACCTGCGCGGTGAAGACTCCCTGTTGTCCATAGTGCAAATGCCCAGGGGTGTACCGGTTGCCACCTTTGCCATCGGTGAAGCGGGGGCGGCCAATGCCGCCTTGCATGCGGTGGCCTGCTTGGCCATGACTGATACTGCCTTGCTGCAGAAGCTGGTGGCTTTCCGTGCCCGGCAAACCGAGGCGGCGCGTGCCATGGCGGTGCCGCCGCACGTGGTTATGTAAGCGCTGGCGCAAGCTTTTTTCTTTTTCCATTTATTTGCTGACAGGTTGGTTTTCCATGAGTGATGCCTCTATTTCTTTTCCGATAATGCCGGGTGGCTGGCTGGGCATGATCGGCGGGGGGCAGTTGGGGCGTATGTATTGTCATGCCGCGCAAAGCCTGGGCTATAAAGTGGCTGTGCTGGATCCCGATCCGCATAGTCCTGCGGGTGCTGTATCCGATATGCATATCCAGGCAGCCTACGACGACCAGGCTGGCCTGAAAGCCTTGTCTGATCGCTGCAAGTCGATTACGACTGAATTCGAGAACGTGCCGGCGCAAAGCCTGCAGACGCTTGCGCAGGCATCGTCGGTCAGGCCTGCGGGGCAAGCGGTTGCCATCGTCCAGGATCGCATACGCGAAAAGGCTTTCATCAAAAGCACCGGTGTGCCTGTGGCGCCTTATGCGGCTGTCCTTACGCTTGAAGATTTGGCCTCTGCGCCCGATGCACTCTTTCCAGGTATTTTGAAAGCTGCCCGGCTGGGATACGACGGCAAGGGGCAGGCTCGTGTGAGTAACCGCGAGCAGGCCCTGCAGGCGTTCGCCGAGTTCGGTGGCGCTGCCTGTGTGCTGGAAGCACTGTTGCCTTTGGCTAGTGAGCTATCCGTGGTGATGGCCCGTGGCGCCGATGGTCAAACCGCTTTTTATCCTTCAGCCCAAAACGAGCATCGTGATGGCATATTGGCTGTGTCCGTCGTCGATGCGCAGGCGTCCGGCCAGTCGGTGGCAAGCCAGGCTGCGAAGGCAGCGCAGGCTATTGCTGAAGGTTTGCAGTATGTAGGCGTCTTGTGCGTAGAGTTTTTCGTGTTGCAAGACGGCAGTCTGATCGTCAACGAGATCGCGCCGCGCCCACACAATAGCGGTCACTACACCATGAATGCCAGCGTCAGCAGCCAGTTCGAGCAGCAGGTGCGTGTTACGGCCGGCTTGCCGCTGGGCAGTACGGCATCACTGTGTTCAGTCGTCATGCTCAATATCCTGGGCGATGTCTGGTTTGATCCGGTTACCGGCGACAAGCGCGAGCCAGACTGGTCCGCTGTGCTGGCGGTACCGGGCGCCAAGCTGCATTTGTACGGCAAGGCGGACGCCCGGCGCGGGCGCAAGATGGGGCACGTGAACGTTCTCGGTTCGTCCCTGGCGGAAGCGCGCAGCGCCGCTGCACAGGTGGCGCAGGTGTTGGGTATACCTTTTCAGCCATGACAGGCGCGGCGCCGTCTTCTGATATTGGTATCGTGCTGGCTGAAGCCGCGCAGCGCTTGGCCGCGGGCGGGCTGGTCGCCTTTCCAACTGAAACTGTTTATGGCCTGGGTGCCGACGCTGAAAATCCGGCCGCCATCGCCAGGATTTATGCGGCCAAGGGGCGGCCCGCCAATCATCCAGTCATTGTTCATGTGGCGCCTGAGGCCGATATTACCTACTGGGCCGAATCGGTTCCCGCGCAGGCACGCGCATTGATGCAGGCTTTTTGGCCTGGCCCGCTTACGCTCATATTGCCGCGTGCCCGGCATATCCCCGCGGCGGTCAGCGGGGGCCAGGATAGCGTTGGGCTGCGTTGCCCTTCGCATCCCATTGCCCAGGCTCTGCTGCGTGAGTTTGCACGCTTGAAACCGAATGCGCAGGGGGGCGTTGCCGCCCCTTCGGCCAATAAGTTTGGACAAGTATCACCGACGCATGCGTCGCACGTGCGCGCCGAATTCCCTGAACTGAGCGAGGCCGAATT
>DATJCP010000123.1:0-3049 GCA_035514715.1 Candidimonas sp. | reverse complement strand
CCCATATATCGGACAGCTCGGCGTTGCGGCCGCAACAGGTCTTTGCCGCCATCTGTGCCACTGCCTCTGGATTCTGAAATATGGCTGCCGTGAGTTCAGTGGGAAAAAGACCCGGTGCAATCGCGTTGCAACACACCCCATAGCGCGACCAGGCCTCTGCCATTGCCCGCGTCAACTGCACGATGCCGCCCTTGGTTGCTCCATAAGGCATGCTGTCGGGAAAGGCGCGCACGGACTGCAAAGATGCAATATTGATAATGCGCCCCCACTCCTTAAGCCTCATGTGCTCCACGAGATCTCGTGCAAGCATGAAGGGGACGGTCAGGTTCAGTCTCAGCGTGTTGTCCCACTCATTGCTACTAAGTTGATCGGCGGGCTTGCGCGGGTTGATGCCGGCAGCATTCACCAGAATATCAATGCCTGCGCCACTGGCGTGAAGCGAGGTAAGCACGCTGCCGTATTCAACCTCATTACACAGGTCTGCCATCAGACACACGGCATGTCCACCTGCGGCCTCGATGCGCTCACGCGTTTCGTTCAACCTTGCTTGCCTTCTACCTACCAGGGTGACGTGAGCACCTGCCCCAGCCAAGGCAACGGCCATTTCAGCACCAAGCCCGGTGCCGCCCCCTGTGACAAGTGCCTTCTTTCCAATTAAGGAAAACAGTTTTGCTACGGTGTCCATGCGCGGCTCCGAATCGATAGTGATTTTTGTCAGTTCTGACTATGCAGTAATGCCAGCCCCTACCAGTCTTTTCGAATTCGTCGCTCGACCATGCGCATGACAACATCAATGATGGCCCCCACCACCCCGATCACGATCATGCCGGCGATGACGACCGAAGCCTGCACATTGCTTTCACCCTGAATGATCAGATAGCCAAGTCCTGTTGAACCGACAATGAGTTCAGCACCAATAAGCGACTGCCATCCGAACCCAGCGCCTATGCGCATGCCCGCCACGATCTGCGGCAACGCGGCAGGTATCAAGACCTCGGTAAGCGTTTTCCAGCGTCCCGCCCCCATGGTTTGGGCAGCTTCAAGTAGTGGCTTGTCTATCTGCCTTGCACCGCTATAGGCATTGACGACACAGGAAGAAAACACACCCGCGAAGATCACTAGTACCGGAGACAGAAACCCCGTACCCAGCCAAAGAATAGAAAATGGTACCCATGCGATCGGCGGGACGAAGCGCAAGGCTTCGAACAGCGGCCCGACGGCCCATTCCAACGGACGAAAGCGCCCCATCATCAGCCCCAAAGGGACGCCTATCACTACCGCCAATACATAGGCCGCACCGAATTTTTCCAAACTGGCGAGTAAATGCTGCTGAAGCAATGAACCAGCGTAGGGCTCGCGCATCAGCTCAAGCAACTTTTCCAGGACAACCAGCGGACTAGGCAGGAAACCCTGAGGCACCATGCCTGAATAGGCAATGATCGCCCATACCCCAAAAAGTGTGGACATGCCTGCAAGGGATAGCAGCCAGTATGACGGGTGCCTTTTGGCGATCCCGCTACTCATGGTCACGGACGCCATGGCATTACCCTCCGTTCAATCATGCTCAGCATCCAAGTCATGAGCATGCCCAGTAGGGCTATGCACAGCATCGCGATCAAAATCATCGAGGGATCAAGATCTCGCGTAGCGATGATGAGGATATGCCCCAACCCGGTAAAAGATCCCACCAGCTCGGCCGCCACCAGAACCATCCAGCACGCCTGCAGAGACATTCTCAAGCCGGTAAAAATTGTAGGCAATGCGCTGGGCACAGCTACGGACCACAGCAGTCGCTGCGAGCTCGCGCCGTAAACCTTGGCCGCTTCAATCAGCACCGGACTGACATTGCGGATGCCGGTATGGGTGTTAATGAGCGCGGGCGCGAAGGCGGCCAGCCAGATGACGAAAATCTTTGCGCTGGTGCCGAGCCCAAACCAGAGAATGGTGAGAGGAATCCAGGCAATGGGCGCGATCGGACGAATGATCTGAAACACCGGATTCAGAAATGCGTCGGCCTTGCGGCTCCAGCCCATCCATAGCCCAAGTGAAACACCAGTGAACGCCGCCACAAGAAATCCCAGTACCACTAGGCCAAGGCTGGAACCAATGTGCCCCAAAAGGGTAGCGCCAGCGTATCCAGGCTGCGTCAGGTATCCCAGCGCCTCATAAACATCCGGTATCGATGGAAATTTGACGGGCGCAATCAGCGCCAGGGGTCCTGTCGACAGGTACCATACGACGAACAGGACGATGATCAGCGCCCCTCCTATTAATCCACGCATAAGCTGCACCTTATTGACAAGGGGCCTCGGCTGCCGTTTCGCTGCCCGCCGTAATGGCCGGGCCACATTCCACGGCATGCGCCCCTGTTTTGATATGACGTTTTCGCTCACACTTGACCTCCGTGTTGTGGAAAGCCTCCATAGGGAGCCCAGCCACTCCCGGCGATGACGCCGCCGTCACAGGGCACGGTCACACCCGTGACGGCGCTGGCAAGCGGCGAGAGCAGAAAATAGATCACTTCAGCGATTTCCTGAGGTTGCATCAAACGCCCCATAGGCGTTGCCTTGATGATAGGAGTCATGTCACGCTCGCCCTTGCGGTCGGCTGGCCTCAGAAACGGCGTATCCGTCCACCCTGGCGCAATGGCGTTGACACGTACACCAAGATGCGCCCACTGCACCGCCAGTGCTTCAGTCAGATTGACCACGCCGGCCTTGGCTGCACCGTAGGCCAGCACCGGACCAGGGCGAAACGACAGTACAGAAGCAATATTGACGATGGCGCCCGCCTTGCGGACAGCCATGGCCGAACCCACAATACGGCATGCGATGTAAGTGGTCTTCAGATGCGAATCGATAATGCGAGACCAGTCTTCAACCGGAAAGTCTTCAATCTTTCGGGGCACCTGCGGCATACCGGCACAGTTGACCAGACCAGTAATGCCGGGCAACTGCGCCGCGATGTCATTGTGAGCAGCGGCCATGCTATCTTCGTCCAGGGCGTTCGCATGAACGGCCATGGCATGATCGCCTAGCTGCTCCGCTAC
>DATJCP010000122.1:0-5929 GCA_035514715.1 Candidimonas sp. | reverse complement strand
GCAGCGTTATCCGGCTGCTGATACCAAGGCTGGCCGGGGCCGTGTTCGGGCAGGTAAAGGCTGATCCAGAGGCGCATGGGTGACAAGTGCAAGATTGGGTGAACGGGCAGGGTAAAAAACAATAGGCACGGGCAGGCTGGAGCAGGGGCCGCGGCGCTTGATGATGACTGCGTCTAGGCCTTGCGCTGTTGGCTTCAGACTTACACGCAAAGGGGCGGCGCTGGCTTGTTGTGCGGCAGCTGGCGGGCGTAGCAGGAAGAGCAGAGTGTCGCTTTGCTGAGCGGCAAGATGCAGGCGTCGCAATGAAGCGGGTCGTGTGCTGCCGGCCCAGCAAAGCAAGGCGGCGCAGGCATTGTGCTTAAGAATTTGTTCGGCAGCCCACAGGGTGTCGCCTGGCGTTTGTGGTGTGATCCACCATAAGCGGTGATTGTCCAGTTGCCAGTTCACCCAGCAATGGAAGTGGGGCGGGTAAGGGGGATGGACCAGGGCAATGCTGCGTTGGGCATCGAGCTTTGCCAACGCGGGTTGCAATAGCCGTATTTCGCCTATTCCCGGCTGGCTGGGCAGAAGTTCGATAAGCGTGCCTAAAGGCCAGCCCTGGTTCGGCAGTTCGCGATCAAGCTGGGTGTAGCCTGTGGAAAGCGTGCTTTGATGCGATCGTGCAAGCTGCGTCCCGCGCCAAAGCGCTGGATGGATACGTTCGGGGTGGAGCAAGGCGGGGGATCGCATCGTAATAGACGTTGAGGTGAGGCTTTTAAAAACATAGAATCTACTGTGTAAATATACAGTAAAAATATGGGGCTGGCGAATCTGCTCGAAGCCTCCGATATCTGGCGTACAATTTTTTAGATTGTCTGCAAGCGCAGTCTGGAATGTTTATTGTTATGGCTATGAATCCCAATTTCCCCAGTCCTTTTGTTTCTGTACCCAAGCAGGGTAGTCCTAGCTTGCTTTTTGTTTTGCTGCACGGCGAATCGGCCAACCCGAAACAGTTGCTTCCTTTGGCTCAGGCAATAAGACAGGCCTTCCCTTTGGCTTTGATTGTCTTGCCGTATGCTTTTGTAAATGTGTCCGACGCGTCAGGCGATGGGCAGGATAGCGCCGATTATCAGTGGGTCGATTCGGCTGGCTTGGATGAAGAGGCTTATGCAGATCGGGTGGCGCAGGCGACTCCTTTGCTTATCAAGCAAATCCAGCAGATCCAGGCGCACTACGGTTTGTCGGGCGAGCAAACCGCACTGGCCGGGTTTTCCCAAGGCGCTTGCATGGCCTTGGAAGCCAGCTTGGCTCAGCCCGATCTGGCGGGGCGTGTATTAGCGTTTTCCGGTTTGTATGCCAGCCTCCCGAGCAAGGCGCCGCCAGCCACATTGCTGCATTTTTTCCACGGGGCGGAAGACACTCAGGTTTCCAGCGATGATGTCCGCTCCACCTTAGAGCGATTGGGCGAATTGCAGGCCGATGCCACGTTGGACGAGGCTACGGGAATCGGGCATGAACTCCATTCAGTCTTGATTCATCAGGCGATTGTGCGTTTGCAAACTTGCGTGCCGTTACGCAATTGGGAAGCGGCGCTAGGCGCGCTGGAAGCGCAGGCCAAAGAGGGGGCTGAAGATATCCCGCCTGAGCCTTCAGGCAGGACGCTGCATTAATCCGGCCCCGATGCGGGCCTGTTCCATTCGAATGTAAGGCGGGTAGTGCCGGTTGCGCCTATGGTTACGCTGCGCGATTGGGTCTGGTTTTCGTAGGTGGCGAAAACCTGGTATTTGCCGGGAGCCAGCCGGGCCAGAAGAAACGGCCCTTCCGATGCAACATTCAGTACATTGGCATCGTGCTCATTGCGTATGACCACTTGCACATCGCCCGCATAGGCCGCTTTGCCATCGATCTGGCTGGCAAAAGTCAGTGCCAGGGGGAATTGCGGCATGGCTTGCTTGAGGGCTGTCGATTCGTCCAATCCAAAACCACCGGTGACGTATTCGGTGCCTCCTTGCATTTGGGTGGGAGGAAGCTGGGCATAAGCGGATGCGCTTACGCTGGCAATGGCAAGCAGGCTTGCCGCCAAGGCTGTTTTCAGGAAGATCCCAGGTAATGATGCATGAACGCGAGTTATGTACATGATTTTTTATCCCGGATAAAACGACAGCTTCATTTTAGCGCGCTTGGTGCTTGCTGGCTTGTGACATGTCATTGACAAAAAACGGCCAGTCGTGGCGCTCTGTCAGGGCGCCCGAGGCGTCATAGCTGATTTCACTGAACAGTGCGCGGCCGCTGGCATGCACGGCAATGATCGTTGAGCAACGTGTGCCGTAATTAGGGCTGATAATAAAAGGGCTGCTTAGCAAGCGCTCGCGTTCTAGCGGAATACCCGTATCGGGCAGGGCGTGGTCTTGTGCCTGGGTATTATCTTTCAGAATGTCGAAAACGGGTGTCAGCGATTGCGCCAGTTCTTCAAGCGGATACTGGTCTAGCGCCATACGCAGGCGTTGCGCTTTGGGCCACGGGGTATTCAGCAAGTGATTGGAAAGAATATAGCGCCCGGGCGCCAGAGGTTGAGGGGCGTTTTGTGCGGTCCGGTTTCCCACATAACTGGCTTCTCCCAGCGTGCCTACAATCAGGTTGAAACCGTTATAGGCATCGGCAGTTTCCTGTACCTGGCTGGCATACGACGTTGCCGACTCATGCCCGGTCAGGTACTGGCTGACCAGTGCGCCGCGTGAAGGGGCAGCGGTTTTCAAGGCTGAGGGGTCGCGATAATTGGTCAGCAAGGCGAAACGGCCTTGCCGGGTGACGCCCAGCCAGGTTCCTTGTGCTTGGCAGTCTATGCCGGCAATGACTTCGGGGTGGTCGGACCAAGGGGCGGCGGCAAGGCACGCCCGATCATGGAATTCGTCCCGATTGGCGGCAATGAAAAGCGGCCAGTCGGGATGTGCGGCTAAAGCCAGATAGGCAATGCACATATCGGCTTAAAGCATGGCTACGTTGCTTGCGTTCTCAACCAGAGTACGAATCCGGACGGCATCGCCAATACGGGAATATCGGCCGGAAGAGTTAAGCAGGACAATGGCTACGTCGCGATTATCGATGCGGGTAAGCATAACCAGGCATTCGCCTGCTTCATTGATAAACCCGGTTTTGGAAATCTTGATGTCCCAGTTTGAGTTGCCGACCAGGCGGTTCGTATTGTTGTAGACCAATTGGCGACCACGCCCCACTTCGACCTCATACTTGTCGTCGGTGGTGTAGCGATGAATAAGAGGCTGTTTGCTGACTGCTTTTAACAGCTTCACCAGGTCGCGTGGTGTGGAAACGTTTTCGCTGGAAAGGCCTGTGGGTTCGACAAAGCGGGTTTTTCGCATACCCAGCGCACGAGCCTTGTCATTCATGGCGCGTACGAAAGCAGGCATGCCGCCCGGATAATAGCGGCCCAGAGCGTGGGCTGCGCGGTTTTCCGATGACATAAGCGCCAGGTGCAGCATGTCGGCGCGGCTCAGCTGAGTTCCAACTGGCAGGCGGGAGCGCGAATAGCGCACGCGATCGACATCGGCGTCGCTGATCTGCATGGTTTGTTGCATGGACAGGCCAGCCTCGGCAACGACCAGGGCCGTCATCAGCTTGGAAATCGATGCAATGGGACGGACTTCGTCGCTGTTTTTATCGTACAGCACGTCGGTACTTTCCAGGTCTTGCACAAACGCGACTTCAGAGCGAAGCATGGCTTGGTTAGTGAGTGGTTCGACGTGGGGGGCTGCACGGCGAGCAACGCTGTCGTCTTGGCTGCTATCGCGCAAGCCGACATGCACTGCTGCGACTGAAGCGCCTGCCGCAACTTGGCTGGCATAAGCGGCGGGACGCAGGTTACGGCGAGTGACGAGATGAGTTTTATTGCTGGCGACGACTTTTTTGGCTTTTACTGTGGCAGTTTTTTTTGTAGTTGTTTTTTTTGCGTTAGCAGCCGCTTTTTGGGTTTGTTGTGCTTTAGTGCGCGTACTGGCCTGGGCGTCAATATTTGTGCTCAGCATAAAAAGCATAAGCAGCGGCAGAAAAGCGCTTAGGGAGATATAACGCGACGGAGAGTTCCAGGTAGAAGGCATAGCTGGCGCTTGTATATTTGTTTTTGATTCGAGTGATAATATCAGAAAAACGCAAATATATTAGTAAGTTACATAGCCTTTTTAAGTTAATTTTTAACTTAAGTGGAAAGCAGCATGATAAGAAAGGAATTTAACTGTATACATATACAGTTAATAGTTGATTTTAGGCGCAACAAAAAAGCCCAGCAGATGCTGGGCTTTTTGATTGACGCGTTAGCGCTGTCTAGCAAGCTATGCTTAGTACCAGTATTGGCGCTGCTGGATTGCACGTGCGGCGCGCATTTCGCCGACTTTGATTGCGCCTTGCCATAAGGCACGGGCGGCACGTGAAATGGCGCGGGTTACTGGCTGCAGGGCAGATGGCTGCGGCGCGGCGTAGGCTGGGCGCTTTGGATTGCGCTCAAGACTGTTGGACAGTGACGATGGAGTATGCAGTAGTGTGGACATAATGGGCTTCCCAAAAATTGTCGGTTAGCAAACAGCTTTGTTTGCCACAAGCCCTATTGTACTACCTACCTAGGGTTTACCCTAGTGTTATTTTTCTTCCTATGCCAGTGCTGTCGTTCCGGGGCTTTTTGTCCCGCGTCGCGCTCGGTACAGCAAAAATCCAACTATGCTCACATTGATCAGATTCCAGATCGTGCCATTGAGAAAAGCGGCTTGGTAAGAGCCTGTCAGGTCGTAAATCGCGCCAGACATCCAGCCTCCTAGCGCCATGCCGAACAGGGTGGCCATCAATATAGTGCCTACCCGTGCGCCGGCTTCTTTTGGGGTGAAGTATTCCCGCACTATCAAGGCATAAGCAGGAACGATGCCGCCCTGGAATAGGCCGAAAAGCCCCGATATCACATAAAGCGATACCAGCCCGTTATTAGTCAGAAACAAAAATAGAGCCAGCCCTTGAAGCAGCGACCCTAGCAGCAGGGTGCGCAGCCCACCGATATGATCGGATATCCAGCCTGAAACCAGGCGGCTGATGACCCCCAGGCCCAGCATCAACGCCAGCATTTCCGCACCGCGTGCCGCGCCGAAACCCAGGTCGCCGCAATAGGCCACGATATGCACTTGCGGCATAGCCATCGCCACACAACAGGCAACGCCGGCGATGCATAGCAAGGTTTGAAGGGCGCCAGGGGTAAGGCCCAAGGGGCGATTCGGGTCTGATCTGGCAGCTTCCTGGGCAAATCGAGCATTGGGTTTGGCGGCCTGGCTGGCAACCGCGGGCATTGACGGCGGACGTCTGCGGTACACCAGGGCCAGTGGCAACATGGAAAGCAGGCAGAAAATGCCAATGCCAATGTACATTTGGCGCCAGCCGACGGTATCGATGAGGTGTTGCATGATGGGGGGCCAGACGGCACCCGCTACATAGTTGCCGCTCATGCATATAGCTACGGCGATTCCACGGCGTCGGGTAAACCATTGCGAAGTATCGGCGACCAGCGGCGCAAAAGAGGCGGCAGTGCCCAGTAAGCCAACCAGCAGGCTCTGAACAATAATGAACTGCCATAGGCTACCTGCCGAGCCAGCCAGGATAAAGCCGCTGCTTATTCCTAGTGTGCCAATGATTATTGGCATCATTACGCCGAATCGATCTGAAAGCCGGCCCATGAGGATGCCGCCCAGGCCGAAACCTATCATTGTCAGCGTATAAGGCAACGAAGCGTCTGAACGGCTTACGCCGAACTCGGCCTGAATTTGCGGCAGCACCACAGTGACCGAATACATGCCGGATCCGCCTATGGTCATGAGCAGCAGCGATACGATCAGCCGTGTCCAGGCGTAGGGTGTTTCAAGGTTCTCTGTGGAGTCGGGGGTTTTGGCTAGGCTAGTCATGG
>DATJCP010000121.1:0-3853 GCA_035514715.1 Candidimonas sp. | reverse complement strand
GCCCGTCATCAGGCCGCCAAACAAGGTTTCCAGGAAAAATGCCATTTCTGTCTTCCTTGTTTAATGGCTTGCGCCAAGATAGGCGCGTATGACTTCAGGGTTCTGGCGGACTTCATCGGGCACGCCGTCGCCGATTTTCTTTCCATAATCCAGAACCACCACGCGATCGGAGATATCCATTACCACCCCCATATCGTGCTCGATCAGCACTATCGTGGTGCCGTACTCTTCGTTGACATCGAGGATAAAACGGCTCATGTCCTGCTTTTCTTCAATGTTCATGCCCGCCATGGGTTCATCCAGCAAAAGTATGCGTGGCTCCATGGCCAGGGCGCGCCCCAGGTCGACCCGTTTTTGCAGGCCATAAGGCAGTCGCCCAACCGGCGTTTTACGGTGCGCCTGGATCTCAAGAAAATCGATCAGGTTTTCAACGAATTCTCGATGGGCGATTTCTTCGCGTTCAGCCGAACCCAGGCGAAAAGCCTGCGCCAAAATGCCGCTGGTCATGCGCAAGTTACGGCCGGTCATGATGTTATCGAGCACACTCATGCCCTTGAACAAGGCCAGGTTCTGAAAAGTGCGCGCAATACCCATTTCGGCGGCGCGCCGGGAATTCATTTTCGAGAACTTGACGCCAGCCAGGGTGATTTCGCCCTGTTGCGGCGTATACACCCCATTGATGACATTCAGCATCGAGCTTTTACCGGCACCGTTGGGGCCGATGATGGCGCGGATTTCATGTTCACGCACATCGAAGGAAATATCGGTTAATGCCTTGACGCCGCCAAAGGCGAGCGAAATATTTTGCAAATCCAGAATCGTTTTACCGATTCGTTGGTCGCGAGCAGCTTGACTCATTACGCAGCCTTCCTCGTGTTGCCTGGAAATATCTTTGCCTGGACGATCTTCAGATCCGCCGAAATCTTGCCTTTGCGGCCGTCTTCGAACTTCACTTCAGTTTCGATATATTGGTTGGACTTGCCCTCGAAAAGCGCATCGACCAGGATGCTGTACTTCTGGGCGATGAAAGCGCGACGCACCTTGCGTGTACGAGTTAATTCATCGTCGTCCGGGTCGAGTTCTTTGTGCAGCACCAGGAAGCGCGCAACCTGCGAACCGCATAACTTGGCGTCAGTGGACAAGTCGCCATTGACTTCTTCGACACACTTGCGGATAAGCGCATACACCTCGGGCTTTTGGGCCAGATCGGTATACCCGGCATAAGGCAGCCCCTGGCGCTCGGCCCAGTTGCCGACAGCCTCCAGGTCGATATTGATAAACGCGCAGACCTCGTCCTTGCCGGCGCCGAAAGCCACAACTTCTTTGATGTATTGATAGAACTTGAGTTTGTTTTCTATGTATTTGGGCGCGAACAAGCTGCCATCGGCGAGCTTGCCGACATCTTTGGCCCGGTCGATGATTTTCAACTGGCCATCGGTATCCAGATAACCGGCGTCACCCGTGTGATACCAGCCATCGGCGGTATAGGATTCGGCGGTGGCTTCGGGATTGCGATAGTATCCTTTGAAAAGCCCAGGGCTTTTAACCTGGATCTCACCATTTTCGGCAACACGAATCTCGACCCCTTTTACAGGCGGGCCAACCGTATCGGAGCGCACCTGCCCATCGGACTGCACGCACACGAACACTGACGTTTCCGTTGAACCGTAAAGCTGCTTCAAGTTAATGCCGATAGAACGGTAAAACACAAACAGATCGGGCCCTATGGCCTCGCCGGCCGTATAGGCCACCCGTACGCGGCTCATGCCCAGCGCATTGCGCAAAGGCCCATATATGGCCAGATTGCCAATGTTGTATTTGAAGCGGTCCCAGGCGCTGACGCGTGGGTCTTTATCGAGTATGCGAACCCCTACCCGGCGCGCCAAGCCCATGAAGGCGCTAAACAGCTTGCGCTTTATGACACTGGCATCTTCCATACGGATCATGACGCGAGTCAGCAAGTCTTCAAGCACGCGCGGAGGCGCAAAATAATAAGTGGGCCCAATGTCGTGCATGTCGATAGAGACCGTATCAGGCGACTCGGGATGGTTGACAGTGAAGCCGGTAACCAGAAACTGGGTATACGAAAACATGTTCTGGCCTATCCAGGCCGGCGGTAAATAAGCCAGCACCTCTTCATGATCGGTCAGGTTTTCGAGCTCCTGGATGGCCAGGGCGCGGTCGATAAGCGCATGGTGCGTAAGCACCACCCCCTTGGGCTTGCCTGTGGTGCCCGAGGTATAAAACATAGCGGCGGTGTCGTCTGCCTTGATCGCTTTGATGGCCTCATCGATATAGCCGGGATGTTTGGCGGCATAGTCGTTGCCAAGCTCCAGCAAGCGGTCGAAGGCCAGCAAGTTCGCCTGTGCATAATTGCGCAGGCCACGTGGATCGTCGTACACGACATATTTCAACGCCGGGCAGTCTTCGGCCACTTCCAGCATTTTATCGACCTGCTCCTGGTCTTCCACGATGGCTACGCGAATATCGGCATCCTGGAAAACGTAAAGCATTTCGGCGGCGATGGCGTCTTGATACAAGGGAACCGGTATCGCCCCAATGGCCTGCGCGGCCATCATCGACAAATACAAGCGCGGCCGGTTTTCCCCGACGATTGCCACATGGTGGCCAGCCTGCACGCCCAGCGCGGCAAGCCCCGCAGCCAATTGCTTCATTTGCGTGGCAAGCTGGCCCCAGGTCATGGTTTGCCATATCCCTAGGTCTTTCTCGCGCATGGCGGGGCGCGCTCCACGTACTTGCGCATGGTGCAGCACCCAAGCGGGGAAGGTGTCCGGCCCCGCCGATACTTTGTCAGCGAGTGTATTTTGCGTCATGGTGTCTCCTTGACCCAGTATCATGTCCCTTTGCCCCTTAGGGTTTAGGGTTATATTTGTATCTAACCGTTTCTTTTTCTTTATCTCAGCTAGATGTAAAGGTATAGGCTCGCACAACATCAAACTGTCACGGATATGACATTCCTGCTTTTTCTAGGGTAAATCCTCATGAATCAGAAAGACGCACTGCAAGAAGCCGCCGCATGGTTCTCTTTACTATCGGCTGACCAGCAGGAGCGAGCACAACGAGACATTTCAGTCACTCAGTACCCCGCCGGAGCCATCATAGAGCGCAAAGGTGAAAAGGCGTACGCATGGATGGGCGTGCTGAGCGGGCTGGTCAAGGTATCGGTTGGCTCTTCCGACGGCAGGCTAGCATCGCTGACCGGTGTTCCTGCCGGGGGATGGATAGGCGAAGGTTCTTTGCTTAAAAATGAAAGGCGGAAATACGATGTGGTGGCTTTGCGCGATTGCGCCATCGCCCGGCTACCGGTTGCCACCTTCAATTGGCTGCTGGACAACAGCATTCCTTTTAACCGGTATTTATTGCATCAATTGAACGAAAGGGTAGCCCAGTTCATAGGTAAGGCGGAATACGATCGCCTACTGGCACCGGACGCGCGGGTGGCTCGGTGTCTGGCGGAGCTGTTCAATCCTTTGCTGTATCCGGGAAAGAGCATGCGGCTGGACATCACGCAGGAGGAAATCGGCTACCTTGCCCGGATATCACGGCAGCGTACGAATCAGGCTTTACGTGCGCTGGAAATGGCGCAGTTGCTGAAAATTGAGTATGGGGCGGTGCAGGTGCTGGATCTTGACGGTCTGAAGAAGTATGGGCTGTAGGGGGCTCGTTTCGTTGATTTTGCTGTTTCTTACGGACAGATGCCTAAAGGACGAATGCCCAGGGCCAGATACGTGATGAAACCGCACCTACATGCGCCGACCGTACGTGATGCCACGGCCTCCCTCTCTTGGCCCAAACCGGCTGCTGGCCGTAGCCGTCTAGGCATGCCTTCTTA
>DATJCP010000120.1:0-9827 GCA_035514715.1 Candidimonas sp. | reverse complement strand
CGTTGAAACATGCGAGGTATGTAAAAAATGAGTGCTCCGTATCCATCCGAGTGGCCAATTCCGGTAAGCGTGGCACCTGATCAACTCGCCCAAATCCAGGCTGAGTTCGCTCGTGAATGGTTGCGTATCGCAACCAGTGCGCAGCAAGGTATGTTGGAAAAGCCCTCTGATCGGCGTTTTGCATCAAAAGCCTGGGAAGCAAGTCCTGGCTGCTTACTTGCTGCGCATGCTTATCTGCTATCGGCCAAAGCCATGAATCAAATGGTTGATGCGGCTCAAGTCAGCGAACATGCACGTAATCGTCTGCGTTTTTCTGTCATGCAATGGGTTGAGGCCATGTCGCCGGCCAACTTCATGGTTACCAATCCCGATGCTCAGCGCACCCTGATCGAAACCGGCGGCGAGTCCTTGCAAAAAGGCATGCACAACTTGCTCCAGGACATTCAAAAAGGGCGTTTGACGCAAACCGACGAATTGGGATTCGAACTTGGTAAAAACGTGGCCATCACAGAAGGGTCGGTCGTATACCAGAACCCGGTCATGCAGCTTATCCAGTATGCGCCGCTGTCAGATAAAGTTCACCAAAAGCCTTTGTTGATTGTGCCGCCATGTATCAACAAGTTCTACATTCTGGATCTTCAGCCTGAAAATTCTTTCGTGCGGTATGCGGTTGAACAAGGGTTCACCGTATTCCTGATTTCCTGGCGTAATCCCTTGGCATCCGATACCGATGGCATCGAGGCAGCCACATGGGGCGATTACCTGCAGCATGGTGTGCTCCAGGCAATCGATGTTGTCTGCGATATTTCCGGCGAAGAACAGATCAATGCATTAGGTTTTTGCGTGGGTGGCACACTGCTGGCTTCGGCGTTGGCTCTGGCGCATGCCCAGGGCAAGAATCCGGTCGGGGCGCTTACGCTGCTCACTACCTTGCTCGATTTCAGCGATACCGGCGTGCTGGATGTTTTTGTTGATGAATTCCATGCCCAGACTCGTGAGCGGCAGCTTGGTCATGGCGGGCTCATGGCGGCCAAGGAACTGGGTACTACATTCTCATTCTTGCGCCCAGGCGAATTGGTCTGGAATTATGTCATCAGCAACTATCTGAAAGGCGAACCCCCCACTGCGTTTGACTTGTTGTTCTGGAATGCCGATGGCACGAACTTACCCGGCCCTTTCTTTACTTGGTATTTCCGTAATACCTATCTGGAAAACAATCTTAAAGTGCCTGGGCGGGTGACAGTAGATGGCAATGCCATAGATCTGACTTCACTATCAATGCCGGCGTATATCTATGGTTCCCGCGAAGATCACATCGTGCCGTGGGAGTCCGCGTACGCGACGACCGGCATACTGCGCGGTCCCTTGCGGTTTGTGCTGGGGGCTTCGGGGCATATTGCGGGGGTCATCAACGCGCCTGCCAAAAAGCGCCGTAGTTATTGGGCGCAAAATACTGAATCATCGCGCGCTGGCATTTCTGGGGATGCACAAGCCTGGCTGGGCGACGCCACCGAGCACCACGGTAGTTGGTGGCCAGATTGGTCCAGTTGGCTTGCTTCGCAATCAGGCCCCATGCTTGGCGCCCGCAAGAAACTGGGTAATCAACGCTATGTGCCGTTGCAGCAGGCACCTGGCGATTACGTGAAAGTAAGGGCTGTATAAGTATAAACAGGCAAGGATGCATAGCATCAGAGAATTTAAAGAGGAGTACAACATGACTAGCAAAATTGCTTATGTGACCGGGGGCATGGGGGGGATAGGGACCTCTATTTGCCAGCGCTTGGCCAAAGAGGGGTTTACTGTGGTTGCAGGTTGTGGACCCAGCCGCAACGCCAAGCAGTGGCTCGATGAGCAGGCCGCTCTGGGTTATAAATTCCATGCATCAGTGGGAAACGTGTCCGATTGGGACTCCACAGTCGAAGCCTTTCAGAAAGTGCGCGACGAACTCGGTCCGGTTGCCGTTCTTGTCAATAACGCCGGCATTACGCGTGATGGGCTATTTCGCAAAATGAGCCAAGAAGACTGGCGCGCGGTTATCGATACCAATCTGAATAGCCTGTTTAATGTCACCAAGCAAGTCATCGAAGGTATGATCGATCAGCAGTGGGGGCGCATTGTCAATATCAGCTCGGTCAATGGTCAGAAAGGGCAGTTCGGTCAAACCAACTACTCCACAGCCAAGGCCGGCATCCATGGGTTCACCATGGCTCTGGCCCAGGAAGTTGCCAATAAAGGGGTAACCGTCAATACCATTTCCCCTGGGTATATCGGTACCGATATGGTCCGGGCCATCCGCCCTGATGTGCTCGAGAAAATTGTTGCCACGATTCCAGTAAAGCGTCTTGGCACTCCCGAGGAAATCGGCGCCATGGTTGCTTGGTTGGCGTCGGATGATGCCGGGTTCGCCACGGGGGCCGATTTTTCCTTGAATGGCGGGCTTCATATGGGTTAAGCCTGGCTGCCAGGCGTTATTCACAGTGTTTACCGGCTGTGTCGGTAAACACTGTTGTGTTTTTATTTCCCCCGTTTTTGATGGGGTATTGTTTTACTTGTGGTTTGTTTCGAAAGACTGGTTTGGTGCTTCATGGCCGTTACCTTCTTCCTTGTTCTATCACGCCTTTGGCTAAGTTATGACGCAATCTGAACCTACTTCATCAGTCCGCCTTATCAAAAAATATCCTAACAGGCGCATGTACGATACAAAAACGAGTACCTACATCACCTTGTCGGATGTGAAGCAATTGGTGCTTGATAGCCAGGCTTTCCAGATCGTTGATGCCAAGTCCGGCGAGGACCTGACGCGCAGCATACTGTTGCAGATCATCCTAGAAGAAGAAAGTGGGGGCGTGCCTATGTTTTCGTCGGTTGCGCTGTCGCAAATCATACGGTTCTATGGTCACGCGATGCAGGGCGTGATGGGCTCTTTCCTTGAAAAGAATATACAGGCTTTTATGGATATCCAGGATCGCATGGGGGATCAGTCGGCAGGGGTCTATGGCAATCAGTTTGGTCCCGAGGCCTGGGCGCAGTTCATGAATGTGCAGACACCTGTCTTGCAGAACATGATGAGTAGTTATATTGATCAGAGCAAGAATTTGTTTGTACAGATGCAGGATCAAATGCAGGACCAGACTCGGAATATTTTTACGGGATTTCCGTTTGCTCCTGTACCGCCGGATAATAAAAAGAAATAAGGTTCAGGGGCGGTAGGTGTGCGTTTATTTGCAGGTGTCATTGGCTGCGGTCTTCCTTCTTAATCCGCGCGTCAGGCCCTGGGAAGCGGTGTTGCGCTCCTCGTTGCCTTCGGTTCGTCGCCCTTCGGCGTCGAACCACGCGTGGCCCCACTCATCCGCCCATTCGGGCTCCTTTCGTGTGCGGCCCGCTCGGCCCCTATGCCGGGCGCCCCGAAAGTCGCTGCAACACCGCTTCCCAGGACCTGCCACGCTGCAATAGGTAGGTATTGGCACATCGCTGGCACGGGCTGCGTGCTTGGCTTTTTGCGTGACGTTGGCGACGGATTGGACCGGACCTGTTACGACTGCCGAAACCACGATGCGCAACATTGCATACCCCGACCGTTGGCATACCGTTCGTGACGCCTGAGATGCAACGACCACTGTTCATACCTGGCCCTATGTCCGAGCAGCCCCGGCTGGTGGGGCGCGTAGAACGAGCGCAAGAACTCTTTTGAACCAGCTATGCCCGATGCAAAAAGGCCAAGCACCCAGCCCGTCCCAGCGACCTTGCCAACACACATAACGCAGCCGCTGGTGCGGTGATGAGGATATGGGCGACTTTCGGGCCCTCAGCGGGCTGTAGGCGAAGGCAGCCCCGAATGGGGCGTACGAGCCAAGCCGCGCTGTTCGGCGCGCAGGGCGCCGAATAAGGGCACGAGAAGCCCATATCCTCATCACCGCACCAGTGGCGTGTCAAGAAGAGATAGGGCAAGAACTCTGACACCAACTGCTTGTATAAAAAACTCAGTCCACTGCCATCCTTTTGCTTTTTCTCAATTCCCGGTTTTCAGACGTCTGTAAGATCACATCAATCATAATAATGAGAATCAAACTTGTTTATCTTTTTCGGGAATCACAATATGAAGAGGCAGTTGATAGCAATGTTGATTGGCGCCGCGTGCACCATGTCCGCCACAGCAGCTGAATACCCCATCGGAACACCATCGGAACAGAACGGACTGGAAGTCGCTGCCGTATACCTGCAGCCAGTTGAAATGGATCCGCCAGGAATGATGCGCGATGCCAAAGACTCCGACATTCATCTGGAGGCCGACATCCACGCCACGGCTGATAACAAAAATGGCCTGCCAGAGGGCGCTTGGGCTCCTTACCTGGACGTGAAGTATGTCTTGCAAAAGAAAGGCAGTGACAAAGTCCAGAAGGGAGACCTGATGCCCATGGTTGCTAACGACGGTCCGCATTATGGCGATAACGTCAAGCTTGAAGGCCCGGGAAAGTATCAACTTACGTTCATCGTCGGTTCGCCCGAAGTAAACAAAATGAACCACTTCGGGCGCCATGTCGATAAGGAAACCGGTGTGGCACCTTGGTTCAAGCCTTTTGAAGTGCATTATGAATTTGTCTATGCCGGCACTGGCAAGAAGGGTGGCTACTGATGTTCAGGCTTGGACGCTGCTTGGCGGTCTTGTGTCTGATGGTTGGGCTGGGGGCTCCTGCGCTGGCTGCCGACCTGCCCACCTTCACACTGACTTTCAATGCTGACGGTACGTTCGAGCCGGCACGGCTTGAGGTGCCCGCGGGGCGCTTCAAACTGATTCTGATTAATCAAAGCAAAGAGCCGGTCGAATTCGAAAGCCTGCAACTGCGCAAAGAAAAAGTCCTGGGGCCAGGTGTGACCTCATTTGTCGTGCTGAGTATTTCCCGGCCGGGCGAATACCCATTTTTTGACGACTTTCATCAAGACGCCAAGGGTACGCTGGTTGTGTTGCCCAAGCCATAATTCAGAGTACTGATCATGGAACAAGTCGTTTTTATTGTCTGGCGCGAAAGCGTTGAGGCCTTATTGGTCGTTGGCATTCTCTTTACTTGGTTGCGCGCCAGCGAGGCGGGCCGCAAAGGCTTGCCTTGGTTGTGGGCGGGCGTGGCTGCGGGGCTTGCGCTGGCATTTGCGCTGGCGCTGCTACTGCTTGGTATCTCATCCTGGCTGTCCGACGAGGGGCAGGAATGGTTCCAGGCCATCATGGCGCTGGCTGCCTGCGCTCTGGTCGTGCAAATGGTTTACTGGATGAAGCGTCATGGGCGCACGCTCAAGCGCGAGCTTGAGGGCGGTGCAAGCCAGAGCATGGCTGATTCCAATTGGTGGGGCTTGCTGGTTTTGGTCATGATAGCCGTGGCGCGCGAAGGCAGTGAAACCGTGGTCTTCCTGTACGGCACTATCGCCGCGGGCGTGGATGGCGCCGCATGGCAACTGACGTTGGCCGGCTTGTTGGGGTTTTTCGCAGCGCTGTTTACCTTTTTTCTGCTGCAATTGGGCGGCAAGCTCATCACCTGGCGACGTTTTTTCAAAGTCACTGAAATTCTTCTTCTGCTACTGGCCAGCTCTTTGCTTGTCTCGGGACTGGATCATCTTATTTCCCTGGAAGTGCTGCCGACGCTGATCGACCCTGTGTGGGACAGCTCGTGGTTGCTGGATGCCAATGGCGGCATAGGCAAGGTTTTGGCGGATTTTGCAGGTTACCGAGCGTTTCCGGCCTTGTCTCAGTTGCTGATCTGGGTGTTGTATTGGGTGGGCGTATGGCGCTTGCTCAAGCATGCGGATGCACTTTCAGCACGTACGGCGCCAATGCCGGCCGTCACGGCATAGGCGGTAATCATGGCACTGGCACTACGTAGCGGCGTAGCAAGACTCGCCGATTTCCTGCGGGATCATGCCAAGTGGCTGCGCACCATGCAGTGGGCCATTGTGGCGGTATATGTGTTCTTGTTGGTGGTGCCTGCAATGTTGCCGCTGCCGGACCGTACGGCATCCATTTTCAATAACCTTACGGTCTTTGCTCAATTCGCTTTTTGGGGAATATGGTGGCCTTTTGTTCTGATCTCCATGCCTTTGCTGGGCAGGGCTTGGTGTGGCTGGTTCTGTCCGGAAGGGATGCTGTCGGAGTGGGCCAGCGAGCATGGACGGGGTGGGGCGATACCCAAGTGGATGCGTTGGGGCGGCTGGCCTTTTGTCGCCTTTTCGCTGACGACGATTTACGGTCAACTGGTAAGCGTATATCAATATCCGTGGGCAGTACTGGCCGTGTTGGGCGGATCCACCGTGGGAGCCATGGTGGTGGGTTGGCTGTATGGCCGCAATAAGCGGGTATGGTGCAAGTACCTCTGTCCGGTCAATGGCGTATTCAATTTGCTGGCCAAGCTGGCCCCATGGCACTACAAAGTCGATGAAGAAGCCTGGCGCCATCCCGTAAGGCGCACCGAGAGCATCAACTGTGCTCCGCTGGTGCCCTTGCGGCATATGCAGGGTGCTTCGGATTGCCATATGTGCGGTCGTTGCAGCGATTACCGGGGCGCCATAAAGCTGACTCCGCGATCCCCCGAAGCAGAAATCGTGCAGGTCGCAAGCGGTGATGGCTGGCAAACAGCGCTTATCGTTTTTGGGTTGATGGGGCTGGCTGTTGGCGCCTTTCTGTGGAGTGCAAGCCCCTGGTTTGTGACGGTGAAGCAAACGGCTGCCACCTGGTTGGTGGAGCACGATGTTTACTGGCCGCTCGCTCAAAATGCTCCCTGGTTCCTGTTGACGCATTATCCCGATGTGAATGACAGCTTCAGTTGGTTGGACGGCAGTGTGATTCTGTTGTTCATCTTTGGCGCGACTGCCTGTGTCGGCGGTCCGATATATCTGGGCCTATGGGCTGCAGATCGGGCCTTGCCCCTGCTGCACAGGCCAGGCGTAAAAAAGGCGTCTGGAGGGCGGGTGTCAGGTGGGCGTCCGGGGCTGCATAAACTGGCATTGGGCCTGATACCGGCGGCGGGTGCTGGTGTGTTTTTGGGCTTGTCGGCCACTACGCTGACCTTGTTGCAACATGAAGGCGTGCCGCTTTTCTGGGCGACATGGCTGCGTTTTGGTTTGTTGGGGCTGGCAATGCTCTGGAGTTTTCGCCTGGTGTGGCGGTTGACAGACGAGCGAACCGGCGGCATAGGGCAGCGTATTGCCGCACTGGGGTTGGTCGCGCTTGGAACGGTGCCGTTCTGTGTTGCCTGGGTGCTGTTTTTTGTGGTCTGGTAGCACCTAAGAGCGCTAGATTTTCTTGAATGGGCTGTGTTCTTGCAGCTCGTTGATATAAGCTTGCACGCCAGTGGTTTCCCTTGCCAGAAACTCGGTAATCGCTTGCGCGTAGCGTTGGTCCCGTATCCAGTGGGCTGAGCACGTTTGCACCGGAAGCAGGCCGCGGGACAGCTTATGCTCTCCCTGCGCGCCGCCTTCGAAGACGTCTATGTTGTGGGCAATACAAAACGCTATGGCCTGCATATAACAGGTTTCGAAATGCAGGCCTGGTACAAATTCAGTGCAGCCCCAGTATCTGCCATACAAGGTTTTCTGGCCGCGTATGTTCAGCGCCGATGCAATTGGTACGCCGTTTTTCTTGGCTAATATAATTACCATGCTGGCTGGCATGGTTTTTCGTAGCGTCAGAAAAAAATCATGGCTTAGATATGGTGCATTGCCGTGCTCCATATATGTCTGGTGATAGCAGCGGTAAAAAAATGCCAATGTATCTTCATCGATTTCATCCCCTTGCAGCCATTGAAAATCTACATTCGCCTGCACCGATTTTTTTCTATCTTGCTTGATCTTTTTTCTTTTCTGCTGGCTCAGGCTGGCCAGAAAATCATCAAAGTTACCGTAGCCTTGATTGAACCAATGGAACTGGACGTTTTCCCGAAAGAGGAACCCGGCCTCTTTTAGCGCAGCCTGGTCATCATTCGAAGGAAACAGGATATGCAGCGATGAAATGCCGTTTTCACCAGTGATCTCTATTGCTTTGCGTGCCAGCAATACGCGGTCGTCGTGTGTTGTGGCCAATAGGCGTGGTCCCGGTACGGGTGTAAAGGGGATCGCCGACAAAAGCTTGGGGTAGTACGGCAGGCCGTGTTGTTCGAATGCCTGCGCCCAGGCGTAATCGAACACATATTCTCCCCGAGAGTGCGACTTCAGATACAAGGGCATAGCGCCTTGCAGGATATCGCCGCGATGTAAAAGCAGGTAATGCGGCGACCAGCCTGTTTCGGCGACTGCGCAACCGGTCTGGTCCAGCGCCAGCAAAAACGCATGGCTTACCAGGGGGTGGCCGCCGGCGAGCCGGTCCCACTGTTCGGCGTTAATATCTTCCAGGTGACGAACCAGACTAAACGTTAGTGGCAAGGCTATGGCTTTATTGGATTCAAGAAAAAGGGCAGCAGGACAGGGCAACCGACAAATCCCGTGGGGCTATTGTAGTGGTGTCGGAGTCCGGTCATGAGCGGGAAAATCCCGGTAACGGTTATATCCGGTTTTCTGGGTAGCGGGAAGACGACCTTGCTGAATCGCCTGTTGAGGGCAACCGATGCTGGCCCGGCTGATGCCGAGGCTGCGGCGCGAATTGTGGTGGTGGTTAATGAGCTGGGGGCGATCGGCCTGGATCACGCGCAAGTCAGGCATATTACCGACAATGTCGTTTTGCTGGAGTCCGGTTGCATTTGCTGCACTGTGCGCGGTGCGTTGGTAGATGCGTTGCGCGAGCTATTTCTGTCGGCATTGCACAAGAAAATCCCGGCGTTTGGGCGGATCATCATAGAAACCACCGGTATCGCCGATCCAGCGCCCATTATTTATACGCTTAAGTACGAACGCTTTTTAAGCGATCGGTTCGTGTACGACGGATGCGTTGCAGTGGTCGACGGTATGTACGGAGCGCAGCAGTTGCAGAGCGACCCTGTGGCTGTCCAGCAGGCGGTGCTTGCCGATGTGCTGGCAATCAGCAAAACAGATCTGGCCCCTGTTGAGGGTATAGCCGAGCTTCGGCAACGGCTCAGCGTTTTGAATCCGCAGGCGGTGCAGTACGTGACGCAAGATATGCCAGGCTTGGTTCAATTGCTGCATGCCAGTTCCTTGCGGGTTGGTATGACAAGCCCGTCGGCAGGGCGGGGCTTGTGGGCGAAGCAAGGCATGCAGCGATCGCCCGCTCATGGCGATATCCAGGCGCTTACCATGGTGTGGACTGACGCCATGCGGCGTTCAGCGTTCATTAAGGCCATGAGTCAATTGCAGGCGGATGTCGGATTTGAGTTACTGCGCGTTAAGGGCGTCTTGTGGTTCCAGGGCGAGATGTCGGCCAGCGCAGTGCATGGGGTGCATCAGCAGTTATATCCTATTGAGCCTCTGGATGCGAATGTCGGGCAGGCGTCTGCGGATGTGCCTGCGGTTGGTCTGGAAGCGTCTGTCCTGGTATTGATATTTCGAGGTATCCCGTCTGATTGCCTCAAAGAAAAGGTAACGGCGCTGCTGCCCGGCGCACAGCCGCTACTGTCGTCTGGTCGCAACTTTGTGCCTTGAGCTTGCAATGAGGTATTGCATTACGTGCTTGCTGGTGGTGTAATGGCTTTGTTACTACCACAGGTTAGGTGCGTTGCTCATAAACATCGCTACCCGCTGTCTGCAACGGTTTTTAATTAAACTTGGCGCAATTCGACAAGCACTTGCTGGTTTTGGTCCGCGATAATCTCATTCTCCGGCCAACGCAATATAAATGAATAATTTTTAAGCAGGCGCCTGAATGTCCCTCAGGTGGTCGTCCGTCTATCGGCGAACTT
>DATJCP010000119.1:0-4544 GCA_035514715.1 Candidimonas sp. | reverse complement strand
TGGTTGCCCCGACAATACGCGGCAAGTCTGTCATGTGCTTGATGGTTTTACCGTCGAACTTGATGATGACGTCGCCGGAACGTACGCCTGCCTCATCGGCGGGGCCACCTTGCTCGACATTGCTGACCATGGCGCCCTCGGAATTATCCAAGCCGATCGCCTTGCCGACTTCAGCCGAAACAGGCCCGATCTGGACACCTATTCGCCCACGGGTTACCTTGCCATGCTCTTTCAATTGCGCTACTACGCGCATGACCTCGTCGATAGGAATGGCCAGGGAAATACCCATGAAGCCGCCACTTTGCGAGATGATCTGGGAATTCACGCCCACCACCTGGCCAGCCAGGTCAATAAGAGGGCCACCGGAATTGCCAGGGTTTACAGCCACATCCGTCTGGATGAACGGCAGGTAATCGCCGGTATCCCGATTTATGGCGCTGACTATGCCTGACGTAACGGTTGAATCCAGTCCAAAGGGCGACCCAATGGCCAATACCCATTGCCCTTTCTTAAGCTGAGTCGAATCACCGATAGGCAACGGTGTCAAATCTTTGGCATCGATCTTCAGCAAGGCCACATCGGTCCGCGCATCGGTGCCAATGATTTTGGCCTTGTACTCTTTGCCGGAAGTCATGGTGACGAAAATGCCGTTGGACTTTGCTACTACATGGTTATTGGTCAGGATGTAGCCATCGGCCGAAATAATGAAACCCGACCCGACCCCGCGCGGTACAGTGCGTTCTTTTTCCTGGGGTGAAGGGGCCGGCGCATTGCGCTGCCGCGGCGCGGCGCCAGGAGGTGCAAAATCAGGGCCGAAGAACCAGCGAAACATATCGTAGGGATCATTGCCATTGGGGCCCATTGCAGGATTACGCACCGGCACGGATTCTGTTGTACGGATGTTGACCACCGAACCTTCGGTCTTGGCCACGACTGCAGTAAAGTCGGGTACGGTCAATGTCGGCGCAGTCACCGTCTGTGCTGTAGCCACGCCGCCCAACGGCGCGAAAGCCAGCAATAGGCTCGCCGAGGCGCCAGCCACCATTCGTTTAATTCTGCTATTGCCTGCATGGGTAAAAAGCATCATGAAACTCCTTGCTTAAAATTAAAATTATTTATCAACAGCTGACGGTACGTATTCTGTATGTTCTGCAATACTGCGCAAGGTTTCCGCAGGAACTTCACCCAATGCTGTCAACCAATAGTTGCCAATGCGAGCACGAAAAACATTCATGGCCCCCTTGTGCATGGCGCCTTTAGCCAAGGGACTGTCAGTAGCGGCATCGAAGGGTTCGATGAATATCGATACTGCAACCAAGTCATCAGACACCACCAATTGGCTGACTTTCTTGCCCGTCTTCATAGGTCGAGACACTTGAGTCAACACATGAAAACCGGCAGGAAAAGGAATCCGCCATCCTTCTTTTGACAAGTCGACAGGATTCATAGGCGTCTGGAATACTTTCCAACCCTGGGTATTCCAGCCCGATACCAAGTCTTCGGGCGCCACCTTATCGCCTACTTGAACATTGGCGAACGATATCTGGTCAACCACGCTTTGATTACCGTCCACAGTTTGAGCCTTAAGCAGCAAATTAGTTCTGGTATCGGTACAAATTCTATATCCGTGTCGATGTGCATCTTTGGGCACCAAGTCGACAACAGTACATTCACGCCCAGCGATACGGCTGGGCGTCTGCCCCACTTTTATCGTGTAATTAGCCGGAATGCTCTTGCCGTCCCCCAAGAGCAAGCCCGGGAAACGATCACCGCGCCTATGCTCCATGACAATAAGTTTTTTTTCTGGGACCAGGCATTGCGTTGCGTCGTTATGCCGAATGAATTCGCGCGGCAGGCCGTCAAGCATTTCAATACGCTCGCGCTCCCCTGTACCATCGACTATATGGACTATGCGCGAAGACGTCATTGTGGCGCCTTGCTGGTAAACATAGATACCGGAATAGTCCAGATCGCGGGCAGCTGCCTGCACCTTTTGCAACAGCGCGACTCCAGGATCGACTGAGGCGCCTTGGACCGGCTCTGCAGCCAGAACAGGCTGCGCCAACAGACATCCAGCTACCGCGGCTACCGCGGCGTATAACCTAATGATATCCACCCGATACGGCCGGCGCCTTGACCATAAAACAGGAGCTGCATGCCCTACCGCTATCATTGCCGAGAGACTCCAGAATCAAAGGATACTTGCCTTACCGGGCTGGATCCGGAAATTTCCCGGTGAGCTTCAAAATAATCGCGTAAGCCAGGGTCTTCATTGGCACTGGCCAGAACTTGCACCTTGGCACCGCCAGTTGCCTCGGGGCCGGAAAAATAAGGCAAGGCAACCCAGACTACGCTAACCACTGCCGCGGCAATCGCCAAGCCCGACAAACCTATACGCATGGATGAATGCCCATGCAGGTTACGCGGCGCGACAATCGGCGGCTCGGCGTCAATTGCCTTGGAAAGGCGTGCATAGAAAAAATCGGTAGGCTTGATTGCCAGATCCTGGTTACGCAGGACATCGCCAATCAGGTGATAAGAGTCCCAAACCTGCCGGCCATAAGGGCTGTCCAGGTCTTCGGGGCGTAGATCACCTTCGCCGTCAATCCATGTGGATACAGAGGCTTCCCATGATGCTTCTTCGGGATCGTGCCTGGCTTGTTTGGCTACTTGCATTTTTACAACTCCTTACCAGCGCCGCTCGGGATCGCTGCCTAACACGGGTCGCAACTGTGCCGCAATGGCTTCCCGGGCGCGAAAAATTCGCGAACGGACCGTGCCGATCGGGCATCCCATGCTTAGGGCGATATCTTCGTAGCTCATGCCTTCAATTTCACGCAAAACGATAGCGGTACGCAAATCCTCGGGTAAGGTGTGTATGGCGGCATTAACCGTTTCAACGATTTGCCTGCTCGCCAGAACCGACTCCGGGGTGCTAATGTCTGTTAGGTTGTCAATTGGACTAAAAGTTTCACCATCTTCAGTTTCAATTGCATTTGGGGTGCTTGGGCGGCGCCCATTGGCCACCTGCCAGTTACGGGCAGTGTTGATGGCAATGCGATAAAGCCAGGTATAAAAAGCGCTATCTCCGCGAAATTGCGGCAAAGCCCGATAGGCCTTGATGAACGCTTCCTGAGCCACATCTTCCACTTCGGATGGGTCACGCACCATGCGCGACAATAGCCGCATGATCTTGCGCTGATACTTCAAGACGAGCAAATCGAACGCTCGTTTATCGCCGCGCTGAACGCGAGCGACCAACTCTGCATCTACGTCTCGTTCGCTCATAGGCTTCCCTTTTGCAGGATTCGACCAGGCATGGCGACCTGCCCAGCAATATGCGCGCCAAGCTCGCTCCATGCCTGCCGTGAAACGCTTCCCCTCCAGACAACCAGCTCAAGCGGCTGTTCGCTCCCGGTTGAATGGATATCGGAAAACTTGAGGGCAACCCAGCCGAAAGCGGGCCAAGCATGAACCAGGCGCATCGTTTTTTTTGTCTCGGGGAGCGCGATTTCCCATAAACCGCTGCTGCTCAAGGACAGTGTACCCGCAAGAGCGCGGGAATTGATGCGCCAATATATGACCCACCCTGCGGAAAGCAATGCTATCCACAGCACCATCCAGAGCGGCGACGAGTTGCCGGCAAGCAGCAACCCCGCATACATCAAACTGAAGACGCCACCGACACACAACGCCATGCCAAGCAGACTAGCCCAGCGCGCACGCCGAACAGACCATGGCCCGGCCAGTGTCGAGGCGTATTCCAGCTTAAAGCCTCCGCACTATCATGGACCCGTTAGTGCCGCCAAAACCGAAAGAATTCGATAGGGCGACGTCGATCTTCATATCGCGCGCCTGGTTGGCGCAATAATCGAGATCGCACTCTGGATCTTGATTGAAAATATTGATCGTGGGTGGAGATATTTGATGATAGACGGCAAGCGTGGTGAACACGGCTTCGATACCACCGGCGGCCCCCAGCAAATGCCCTGTCATGGACTTTGTGGAGTTGACCACCAGCTTTTTAACGTGATCGCCAAAAGCCAGCTTGAGCGCTTCAGTTTCGTTTTTATCGCCCAATGGCGTAGATGTGCCATGCGCGTTAACGTAACTGATTTCGTCTGGATTGATTCCGCCATTGCGCAAGGCGTTGACGACACCACGCCGAGGGCCATCGCGGTCAGGCGAAGTGATGTGATAGGCATCGGAACTCATGCCATAGCCGGCAAACTCGCCATAAATGCGAGCTCCGCGCTTTTTGGCGTGTTCGTATTCTTCAAGCACCAGAGCGCCTGCGCCTTCACCCAGCACGAAGCCATCGCGATCGCGGTCCCAGGGGCGAGAAGCCGTCGTGGGATCGTCGTTACGGGTCGACAAGGCGCGCATGGCTGCAAAACCGCCTATGCCCAAGGGCGATACAGTCGATTCGGCTCCGCCGGCCACCATGACATCAGCATCGCCATATTCGATAAGGCGTGCCGCATCGCCTATGGAATGCAGACCTGTCGTGCAGGCGGAAACCACCGCATAACTGGGGCCCTTGA
>DATJCP010000118.1:0-3953 GCA_035514715.1 Candidimonas sp. | reverse complement strand
GCGGTGATGGGGATATGTGCTCCTCGTGGCCCTGTTCGGCGCCCTGCGCGCCCCGCCAGCCGGGGCTGCTCGAACTTTGGGCCAGGTATTGGCGGCGGTCGCTGGGTCTTGGACGTGGCGGTGGATATTGCTGATGGTCGCGGTATGCGACGTTGCGCGTCGTCACGTTGGTCATCGTAACGGACCTGACACGCGGATTAAGAAAGAAACGCCGTAGCCAATGACCCAGACAAGCAGATAAAGAACCAGGGATTGCATGACACGTCCCTTGCGCCTACAGTGAGATATCTCCAGCAGCAACTGAATCAAATTCAATACATGAAAAAGGGAGAGCACCATGACCTCTCATGCCGCAAAAAAAACACCCCACGTTCGAATAAAGCGCGCCTACGATCCCCCACAGAACGACGACGGCTATCGGGTTTTTGTCGACCGCCTATGGCCACGCGGCGTTTCCAAAGAACACCTCGAATTCGACGAATGGAACAAAGACCTTGCCCCTAGCCCAGCCCTGCGCACCTGGTTTGGACACAAAGTCGAAAACTGGGATGGTTTCAATGAAAGCTACCGCTCCGAACTGCATACGCCCGAACAAAAAAAACGCATGCAAGACCTTATCGCGGCAGCCCAAGGCCAGCCCATTACCCTGGTGTACGGCGCCAAAGACCCTCAGCACAATCATGCTTTGATCTTGGCAGCGGAAATAAACAGCCTATACTGATCTTGTTCGCCGTTACGGATGTATTCCGTTCAAGGAGGCTGACATGAACAAGGCAAGATGGATAGCGGGCAGCATACTGTTAAGCATCCTGGCTTTTTCATGCCAAGTGTTCAGCACCGCAATGGCTGCCGCACCAAAAGTCGTGGTCCTGGAACTGGACGGCATTGTCAGTCCGGCCTCATCTGACTACCTTACCCGAGGCCTGGCGCAGGCCGCCGAACAGCAAGCCGTACTGGCCGTCATCGAGATGGATACTCCAGGCGGCCTGGATACCTCCATGCGTTCCATCATTCGGCAAATATTGGCTTCGCCGGTTCCTGTGGCGACTTTCGTCAGCCCGGGCGGGGCGCGGGCTGCCAGCGCCGGCACCTTCATCCTTTATGCCAGTCATATCGCCGCGATGACTCCGGCCAGCAACCTGGGAGCGGCTTCGCCTGTTTCCATTGGCATTGGTGGTGCAGGTACGGATGACAAACCTCAGGTCGATGCCGACAAAGATAAAGATGCGGGCAAAAAGAGCAGCGGTAACACGATGACCCACAAGGTCACCAATGATGCGGCCGCCTATATTCGAAGCTTGGCTCAATTGCGAGGCCGCAATGCCGATTTTGCCGAAAAGGCGGTGCTTGATGCCAGTAGCATGTCGGCACAAGAGGCCTTGAAAGCCGGTGTCATCGATGTCATTGCGCTCAATCTTGACGATCTGCTCAAGCAAGTCGATGGCAAATCGATCAAGCTGGATAATGGCAAGACAGTCCTTCTTCAAACTGCGGATGCTGAAATTATCCGCATTGTCCCGGATAGCCGTACCCGCATTTTGGCATTATTGGCGAATCCGCAAGTGGCGCTGGTGCTGATGATGATCGGCATCTATGGGTTGTTTTTTGAAATCACCAGCCCCGGTGCGGCTTTGCCTGGCGTGGCCGGGATTATTTGTCTGTTGCTGGGTTTCTACGCCTTCCAGCTGCTGCCTGTCAATTGGGCAGGGGTGGCGCTGGTTGCCGCTGGCGCCGCCATGATGATTGCGGAAGCCTTCCTGCCCAGTTTCGGGGTGCTGGGGGTAGGGGGCATTATTGCCTTCGTGCTGGGCGGCCTGTTTTTAACCGATACCGGTATCGCGGAGTTCGATTTGTCTATTCCTTTCCTGATTGGATTCGCTATTGTCAGTGCCGCCCTGATCATGTTGATAGGGACGATGGCGGCACGTTCCCGTAATCTGAAGGTCGTTAGCGGCAAAGAAGAAATGCTGGGTATGGAAGGGGTGGTAAGCAGTGCGGCAGATAGCATAATCTATGCCGATGTGCATGGCGAGCGCTGGCGGGTGCGTTGCAATGAGCCCTTGCTGCCCGGCGATCGCATACGGGTCGTGGCCATGGACGGTTTGACTTTACAGGTGACTCGCGCAGGCCAGGCTTCTGCAATTCGATATTAACAAAGGAGACCACCATGTTCTATAGTTTCAATATTGCCTTGAGCGTCATCATTGTCGTATTGCTGCTGGTCACGTTTAATGCCATCAAGATTCTGCGCGAATATCAGCGAGGCGTTATCTTTACCCTGGGGCGGTTCAGCAAGGTAAAGGGGCCTGGGCTGATCTTTGTTATCCCCGTTGTACAGCAAATGGTGCGCGTGGACCTGCGCGTGGTGACCATGGACGTACCCAGCCAGGACGTGATTTCGCGCGATAACGTGTCGGTAAAGGTCAATGCCGTGCTGTATTTCAGGGTCGTCGCGCCTGACAAGGCCATTATTCAGGTTGAACGTTATCTGGAAGCGACTAGCCAATTAGCCCAAACAACATTACGGGCCGTGCTGGGCAAGCATGAGCTGGACGAAATGCTGTCGGAACGTGAAAAGCTCAATCTGGATATACAGCAAATCCTGGATGCGCAAACCGACTCTTGGGGTATCAAGGTTACTAACGTTGAAATCAAGCACATCGATTTGAACGAAAGCATGGTCCGGGCTATTGCCCGTCAGGCGGAAGCCGAGCGCGAACGCCGTGCCAAGGTGATCCATGCCGAAGGGGAAAAGCAGGCAGCACAGGCCTTGATGGAAGCAGCCGAAATATTGGCGAATCAACCATCGGCCATGCAGTTGCGTTATTTGCAGACCTTGACTCAAGTGGCTGGCGATAAAAGCTCTACGCTGGTTTTCCCGATACCGGTAGATTTGCTGTCGTCTTTGATGGGTAAGAAGGGCTAGGTTCTAGTTTGGTTTTTCGGTAAGCAACTGGCCTATGGCTGCGCCAACGTGTAAGTCATCCAGGTGTCCGAAATGATGCAGACGTATGTCGCCGTTTTTATCGATCAGGATCAGGCTGGGCGTGCCCTGTAGCCGATATGCCTGCATGGTGACAGGAATGGGGCCGTCGGCTGAGGCCTGATCTATGCCAATAGGAAAGGATAAACGGAATTCGTGCATGAAGGCTTTTAACGATACCGGCCCCATGGCATCGTGGTGTTCAAACACCGTATGCAAGCCGATGACGCGCAGCTTATCCAGGGGGAAGGCTTGGTGTATGGCCTTGGCTTGGGGAATGGCGTGGGTAACGCAAGCGGGGCACAGCATCTGGAATGCATGCAGCACCACGACCTGGCCGCGCAAGGATTCAAGCGTCAAGCCATCGGGGGCGTTCATCCATTGGCTGACCGTCAAGTTGGGGGCGTGTTCGTAGGAATGGTCTTTCATACACTGCCTTTTAGAAAAAAAGGATCGCCAGTGTCATAAGCCTGACGATTATTGTCCATATTGCTTTTGAGCCAATGCCACACAGCATAGTCTAGAGCTTTATGGGTTAAGGTTTCACTTTTTTGGAGAAACACAATGCAGATCGGGATGGTGGGCTTAGGCCGCATGGGCAACAATATGGTGCAGCGTTTGCTGCGAAATGGCCAGGAATGCGTGGTGTATGACAGCCATCCCGATGCCTTGCAGCCGCTTGCCGACCTTGGCGCTACGGCATGTTCCACACTTGAAAGCTTTGTTGCTACGTTATCAGCGCCGCGCGCGATATGGTTGATGGTGCCTGCCGCTGTGGTTGACAAGGTGCTTGCGGAATTGACGCCACTACTGCAAGAAGGCGATATTCTGATTGATGGCGGCAATTCGTCTTATCACGATGACATACGCCGTGCGACAGAGCTTGAAAAGCAAGGTATTCACTATCTGGATATCGGTACCAGCGGCGGCGTAGCCGGCCTGGAACGTGGCTATTGCCTGATGATAGGCG
>DATJCP010000117.1:0-3827 GCA_035514715.1 Candidimonas sp. | reverse complement strand
CTGTCGCGCCTTGGGTGCGATATGGCGTGGTTTTGTATCGCCAAGGCTGATCTTTGCCCTTGATACCAGCTTGCGGCAGGCTGCTTCCTGCATGTCCAGTGCTGCCGCGACGGCCTCGTAGTCAAGGTCGAATATCTCGCGTAACAGATAGGCAGCACGCTCTTTGGGGGTTAGCCGTTCAAGAAGCAGCAGGAAGGCAGTCGACAAGCTCGAAGCCAGTTCCACCATATCTTCGGGAGTCTCGTCGCTTGCCATCTGGATAGGTTCCGGCAGCCAGACGCCGATATAGTTCGTGCGTGTCCGCTGTGCTGATTGAAGAATATTCAGGCAGCGGCGCGTGCATGCCGTGGTCAGCCAGGCGGGAGGGTTGTCGATTATCTGTCGATCCGCTCCGCGCCATTTCAGGAATGTGTCCTGTACCGCATCTTCGGCATCGGCATGCGAGCCCAGGATGCGGTAGGCCAGCCCTAGAAGGAATGGCCGTTGGTTCTCGAACAAGGCTATATCGTCCACGCCGCTGCCTCTTGTTCAGTGTGCTGAAACCTGAATGCGGTTCCACAGATTGATCATTGCAATGTTGGTGGTCAGGAGACTGATTTCGACATCGCTGAAATGCGAGCGCAGTTCGGCGCGCAGGGCGCCGTAATCGGTTTTGCGATCCAGGGAAGTGAGCGCTTCGGTCCAGGCCAGCGCGGCGCGCTCTTTGGGCGAATAGTCGTTGACATGTTCCCAGACCACCAGACGGTCAAGGCGCTCGTTGCTTTCGCCGTCTTCCCGTGCCTCTGCCGTGTGCATTTTTACGCAAAAGGCGCAGCCGTTGATCTGGGATGCGCGCAGATGTACGAGATGAACGATGCGGCGGTCAAAACCGGCGGCATCCATGGCTGCGTGAACCTGTGTCAGCGCCTGGAAGACATCGGGGATGGCTTGGCGATAGTTGACGGGGTTGCTGGTCATCATGAGGTATTTCTCCTGTTAAGTAGGTTACACCACTATGACCGGCGAGCAGTCCTGTTTGTGACATGGCATGTTGTAACGACACAGTTGCTTGCAGCAGCCTACAATCAGCATCAGTCAGCAGCCACTCCATGCTGGCTGGAGTCCTATTCATCGTTTTGTCTCGGTGCCCGTGGGGCATCCGGCAACCACAAAAAGGTAGATTTATGAAGCGTATATTTGGTTTTTGTATGGGTTTGGCTGCTGCGTTGACGGTTGCCGCAACTGCTCAGGCTGGCCCCCGTTTGGACCGCATCATGGAAAGCAAGGTAATCCGCGTTGGTACGCCGGGAGACTACCGTCCCTTTGCGATTAAAACGGATAAGGGGGGATACGAAGGCCACGATATCGACGTGGTTGAAGCGATGGCCAAACAGCTTGGCGTGAAGGTGGAGTATGTGCAAACCTCTTGGCCAAACTTGTTGACGGATTTGACTGCCGACAAGTTCGATGTGGCGGTGGGTGGTATCACTCGCACGGCGGCGCGAATTGGCAAAGTGGAAATGCTGCCCGGCTACGCGCCTTTCGGCAAGGTTGCCCTGGTGCGCAAAGACCAGGCGTCCAAGTACAAGACAGTCGACGATTTGAATCAGCCTTCAGTGCATGTGATCAAAAATCCAGGCGGTACTAACGAAATGTTTGTCCTGGAAAATTTGAAACAAGCGAAGGTCAGCACCCATGATAAAAATGCCGAAATCCCGGCGCTGATTGCCGAAGGCAAGGGCGATGTCATGATTACCGAAACCTACGAAGCGCTGCACTACAGCAAGGCAGATCCTAAGCTTGCAGCCATATTCGTCGACAAACCGCTAACGGCTAAAAATTACCTGGGCTTCATGTTGCCAGTGGACGATGCCGACTATGTGCGTGTCATGCAGTTTGCCTGGGACTTGGCTGATGAGCGTGATGTACTTGATAACGCAAAGGCTCACTGGCTGAAGTAGGTCTTAGCTAAATATCGCAGGCTTTTTTGTGTGTGGTCTGCGAGCTGATGGGGGCTTGGCCCCCAGATCAGCTGATCCGGACTTCGTAGCGGAAGTTCTGCGGTAATCCGTAAGAGACCCGGTATTCGATGGGCCGGCTTTCGATATTGTGAGCCACGCGCTCGATCTTCACCAATAGGTCTCCGGCCCGCGCTCCCAGTATTTCATCCTCGTGATCGGTGGCGAAGGATAAGGTCTCTACGGCTGAAGACACGAATTGCCCGCAGGCCTCGTGGTAGAAGGGGTACAGCAGATTGCCGAAGCGCTCGACCGGCATGTCGGCCAGTTTGCCGAACAGGGACTGGGGTAGCCAGATGTGTTCGCTCAAGACAACGGTCTGTTCAACCAGGCGCATCCGCAGCAAGCGGATCAGGGGCTCGGCTGGATCCAGGTTCAGTCTGGCATTGATTGCTGCGACGGGCTCTACGATCTCAACACGCTTGACCACGCCCGTGGGCACAACCTGCTGCCCTGCCGTATTGCGATAACGGAAAAAGCGCAGCAGCGAGTTCTGGAAATCCGGGCGCTTGATGTAGGTGCCTTTGCCTTGGACCTTGACCAGCAGGCCATCTGCGACAAGCCGCTCGACCGCCTTTCTGATTGTGCCTACCGAAACCTCGTATTCCTTGGACAGCACGTGCTCTGTTGGAATGGGCGAGGAAGGGTCCCACGCCATGCTGACGAGTCGCGCCTGGATGGCCAGCCGGACCCGTTCGTAGAGGGGAACATTCAGGCCATTCAGAGGTGCAAGAGGTAGTGGGGACGAGCTCATGGCGTTATGGGGTCTTCAGGGTTTGAATCCGTACAGGGGCAACGCATTTTCCCCCAGGATACGCATCCGCAATGCTTCGTCGGGGACCAGGTTGTCCAGGAAGCGGACGGTTGCGTCGTAGTGTACATGATCACTATGTTGGGTATGCGGCCAGTCGCTGCCCCAGATCAGGCGGCTGCTCATGCCCTTGCCTAGCAGCATGCGTAATGCCTCTTGTGCATGATGGCGGGCATGTTCGTCTTCCCCCAGGCGATAGTATCCAGATACTTTTACATAGTGCCGTGCCGGATCCAGCATAGCTAGGACAGCCAGGTAGTCTGGATCTAGTGTGCCTTTGTTGGGGTCGACGCGCCCGAAATGATCAATCACCACCGGCCCGGCATAGTTTTCAAGTGCGGGCAACAACACGCGCAGATAGCTCGGCGGGCAATGCAATTCCAGTTGCCAACACTGCTCGCCCAGGCGGTCCAGGAATGCTTGCCAGCCAGCTTCTTTCAGGTCGGGTATGGGTTTGCCGAACAGATTCAGGCGGGCACCCACGATACCTTGGTCTGCCAAAGTCTGTAGTGCCGATGTGTCGACATCCATGGGGACCACGGCGATGCCTTTCAGGCGCTGTGGGTGCTGGGCGATGCCTGCCAGCATTTGGCTGTTATCGAAACCCAGGAAACTGGGCTGGACCAGAACTCCGTAGTCAAAACCATGCTGATCAAGATGGGCCAGATAATCGGCCAGCATCGCATCGGCGGCGGGGCGATAGCGCGCATCTTCGACCAAGGGTTCCTGCGTGGAAAAAATATGGGCGTGCGTGTCGACGGTTTTCATGGTTGGCTGCCGCTCCTTTACAGAATTGCCTGGATGGCGACGGTTGCCAGCAAGGCTGCGCCCAAACCCAGGGGTACAGCGCGAAATAGCAGATCATTGAATAGCTCGGATCTGTCCGTTTGCTGTGGCGCCGATCCCAGGATCAGGCTGCCCCCCGACGAGAACGGTGAAATGGCCGAGGACTGCGCGCCGACGATGATGCAGACGAACAGGATGGTGGGGCTGTATCCGGTAGCTGCCGCAATGGCGGG
>DATJCP010000116.1:0-3911 GCA_035514715.1 Candidimonas sp. | reverse complement strand
AAGAAAACAAGGGCATGAAAAATATATCTTCACGGACGGCACCGGAGAGATTGTTGCGGAAATCGATGACAAGGATTTTCCAACTCAGCAGGTGAATGAAAAGACGAAAATAGAAATTGTCGGCGAGGTCGATACCGGCTTGCGGCGGCCGCCTGAAATCGAAGTCGACACCATGAGAATCATTAATTAGTCGCGTAGGCTGGAAAGCTCAAAGCGCTCAGCAGATGCTGAGCGCTTTTTTATACTTGATGTTCAGCATGCGCCCGCGCTTTTTCCAGCTCGATGGTTCGAGCCAGCGCGTAGCATTCGTTGATATGTGCGTTCCCTACCTTTCTGAGCAGGTAGTAGCTGATCGTGGCCGAGATGGCGCTTCCAATGAAAGGCACATATTTGGCGATTGATTTTGTGGCAATGCGTTTCGCGCCCAGGCGCATCAAAAGCCCGATTATCCTGTCGGAGGTCAGCGCCTTGCCTATCAGGCCCATGCCCATGCTGGCGCCTCCGACCACAATGATTTTTCTTAGCTCAGGGCTCAGTTCCTGGATTTGGCTTGGAGTCAGCTGGAATTTTTCATTGATAGTAGGGATCAGCTTCATCAGTATCGCCACGTCCGTGCCGATATCCAGGCCAGGGATAGGAATTACAGCGGCGCCTGCAGACATTAGCGCTCGTCGACTGACAAGCTTCTTGCATTGCATGCGGACTTTATCCAGATCCCTTTTCGTTCGCAACGGCATACTGATTCCTTGAAATATCATTCGTATAGTTTGCAAGCGTTTTTAGAGCATAGCAGGACATTGTTTTTCTTTTGAGGGCGCAGGTGTAGTTCCTGTGGTTACGTTTTGTAGGGTGTTTTGGGAAACAAGCCGATAGAATCGCAGTCGGTTCAACCTATAGAGACACATATGAAACTTATTGCCCTGATTGCCTTTACCGTTTCAGTATTGACCGGCTGCGCTGTCTACACGCCATCCGGTTCCGTAGTTGTAGACCCTCATGGGGGCGACCGAGGCGGCTTCTGTCCTCCGGGGCAGGCAAAGAAGGGCAATTGCTGAGGAGCCAAGGAGGTTGGTTTTTAGCTGGCTTTTACCTCGCTTTGGCAGATTGGGCCGGGATTAGGTTTGCCTTGCAAACCACAAGGGATTAAATATGGCCGCAGGCAGTTTATTAGCGTTATTGGATGATATTGCCAGTGTGTTGGACGACGTGGCATTACTTACCAAAGTGGCCGGCAAGAAAACAGCAGGGGTATTGGGTGACGACATTGCCCTTAATGCTCAGCAAGTTACTGGCGTTGTTGCGAACCGCGAGCTCCCAGTGGTTTGGGCCGTTGCAAAAGGGTCGTTCGTAAATAAAGTAATTCTGGTGCCGGCGGCCCTGGCCATCAGTGCGTTCGTTCCTCAAGCGATTACACCGTTGCTTATGCTGGGAGGTTTTTTCCTTTGCTATGAAGGTGTGGAAAAAATTGTTCACTCCTATTTCCATCGGCAGCCGGCTGCACATTTGGATCTTCCGCCTTCAGGGCAGGCCGGCGCCGACGTTCAGGTAGCCTCGGGCCAAAACCCAGTTGATCTGACGCCAGAGCAAAGCAAGATAAAAGGGGCGATCCGCACCGACTTCATTTTATCGGCGGAAATCATCGCCATTACCCTGGGTACCGTTGCCACAGCTGCCTTTACTACCCAGGTCATTGTGGTATCGAGTATTGCGCTCATCATGACCGTGGGCGTTTATGGCCTGGTCGCGGGAATCGTCAAACTGGATGATGCCGGGCTGTATTTATGCCAGCGCCAGGGCGATAGTTTGTTTTCAGGCGCTTTGCGCGGCTTTGGTGCTGGCATTCTGGCTGTTGCACCGTATTTGATGAAGTCGCTTTCCATAGCTGGTACGGCGGCCATGTTTTTGGTTGGCGGAGGCATATTGGTGCATGGCATTCCTGGTGCGGAAGCGTTCATACATAAGCTTGTGCCTGTTCAAGAGGCGGGTGCCAGCGGGTTATTTCAGTCAGCCATTGCGCTGATCACGCCAATTTTGGCTAATGCTGTCATTGGCATTGCTGCTGGCGCTATCGTTATGGCCGTGCTGGGTTTACTGAAGCGGATGCGTGGGTGAAGGCTTCCCCGCCTATTGCATGCCAGGCAAATAGGCGGGGAGGGTGTCCGTATCAGTCAGGGGTCAGCGTAATCGTTGTTTCGGTATTAGCCTGCACCGCGTCTTTCGAGTAGACCAACGGGAAGTATTGCCCGCTGGCCCATATCGGAGCCAGATCCCGGTAGTGCTTGCTGTTTACGTTGCCTGATTGCCCGGGCGTGTTCGTTACTTGCGAAGCATCCCAGTTTCCGACGTCCAGGATCATTCTGTAGGACGCACCCGAGGTCAGCTGGAAGTTATTGTTGTAGCTCGCTGCCAGTGGCGTGAATGCGGATCCGGCCAGCGGCCATTCGCCGACATTGAATCTTGCCTTGTCGGTTTCATTAAGAATGGGGCTTAAAGGATGCGTGAATACTGCCTTGTGCAGATTGCCCCATTGCCATTTGGCGGGATCGTTCCCCAGCTTCTCTTTGGTCTGAGATACGGCCTGCTTCAACGATGCGGTCAATACTTCGTCCCGAGCTTGCGTAGAAAGCCAGCCTTCGGGCTTTTCCAGGACCTGGATGACTCTTTCCACATCGCCTTGGCCTACCAGCTTGGCTGCCTCGGGGCTCAGCGCGGCTTTTACCAAAGCCGTTCTTAGGTGCTTGCTGAACCATACTTCAAACAGTGCGGCTTCGGGACTATTAACGGTTTCGTTACCATCCCAATTTTTGAGCAGATTGACCGCTTGTTTGATATCGTCATCGGTAGGCTCGGGAACATTTTTCAGCAAGGCTACAAGGCGTTGTGCAGGTAGCGAGGTCGTATCCAGTTGCCAGGCTTTTGAGTCTTCCAGCGACGACTTGTCGTTTTTGCTGATCAGCGCCTTTAAACGTTTGGAGCGGGAGTCATTGCTCCATTCATAGCCGATGGCCTTTTTATATGCCGGATGGTCTGGCGGAATATTGTTTTCGTTGGCAGTGACGATGTAGCCGTTGTCGGGGTTATAGGCGAAGGGGAGTTCGTCCATGCTGCGATAGTCGACCCATTCGTAGCGGCCATCTCCGGGTACGGGAGTTAAGCCGTCCCAGTTGGGCCGGTTGACGGTCAAGCCGCCGGGCATCCAGGCAATATCCCCGTTCTTATCGGCAAAAACCTGGTTCTCACCGGGCGCGCCCCATCGATTCATTGCTGCACGGAACTGATCCCAGTTCTGGGCACGCATGTAATCCATCGATCCAAAATAAGGAGCCATGCCAAAGTCCAGCCATGCCGCACGCAATGCCCATGCCTGGTTCTTAGCCTCGTCTTTGTAGAGAAGAGGGCCATGCCGGGTGAAGACGATGTCTTCTTTGCGCGGCTTGTCCTCACCCTTGACGGTGATTTCTTCGGTGATGACCTCTAGCGGCTCCCAACGGCCTTTGTACTTGTATTCGGATTTGTTGTCGGGGTTGAGTTCGTATGCGTAGACGTCTTCCTGATCCATATAAAAACGGGTCAACCCGAATCCTATGGTGCCGTTGTGACCTATGGATATCCCCGGCAGGAATGGCTCGCCGGCGCCAATGACATTAAGGCCCGGTGCGTTCAGGTGACTGATATAGCGCAGGCTGGGTGCGCCGTGGGACCGGTGTGGATCATTCGCAAGAATAGGGCGTCCGGTTGTCGTTCGGTTACCGGCAATGACCCAGTTGTTGGACCCAAAGCCGCGAGCCGTATCGCTATTGAAATCAATCACGTTATAAAGCGACGCGACATCGGTACTTTTTGCGGAGGTGGTCGTAATGGTCTTTTTTGAGAACTTGGGCGACGCTGTAGCTAAATCGTAGGCCTTCTTT
>DATJCP010000115.1:0-4379 GCA_035514715.1 Candidimonas sp. | reverse complement strand
CCAGCACAAAAGGCAACAGCAATTGCAGCATGATCTTGCCTATCGCATCGAATGACAAAGGAACGCTGCCTGCGCTGCTGCCCGCCAGCACTATGCCCACAAGCACGGGGGTGAGGAATACACCCAGCAAACTGGATGCTGAAGCGCTGCAGACTGCGGCAGGTACATTGCCGCGTGCTATCGATGTAAAGGCAATGGCCGATTGCACTGTGGCAGGCAAACAGCATAAAAACAGGATGCCGGTATAAAGATCAGGCGTCAGGTATAGCTTGAGCAAAGGGCCGGCCAGCAGCCCTAGTATTGGGAAAAGAATAAAAGTCACTGAAAAAATGGTGCTGTGCAGGCGCCAGTGCGATGCGCCTGCAACAATGGCTTCACGCGACAGGCGGGCCCCGTGTAGAAAAAACAGCAATGCGATGGCCAGGTTCGTGGCCCAGCCGAAAATAGGCAGACCTATTCCGTGAGCGGGTATCAGGCTGGCCAATACGATGGCCAAAAATAATTTGATCAGAAATGGGTCGATAGAAAAGCGTGGCTTCATCTGGAAAGAATCTAGGATGGTGGGGAATATTGGCTAGCCCTGCCGCAGGCAGGCAGGCAAAGGCGATGTGGCGAGGTAATTGGTTGTGGATGTCAGACGCTATCGTCGTCGGGTGTCATGGCCAGTGCCAGGTCGTAAGCGGCACGCAAGGAGCTGGGGTCGGCAATGCCTTGGCCTGCAATGTCGAATGCCGTGCCGTGGTCCACGCTGGTGCGTACGAAGGGTAGGCCTATCGTTACGTTTACGCCCTCATCGACGCCCAGGTACTTGACTGGTATGAGCCCCTGGTCGTGGTATTGCGCCACCACGATATCAAACTCGCCCCGTTTGGCGCGCATGAAAACGGTGTCTCCCGGCCAGGGGCCGCTGGCAATTATGCCTTCGGCTTGGGCCTGCTGGATGGCTGGTGTAATGACTTTAATTTCTTCTTGCCCGAAACGGCCATCTTCGCCAGCATGTGGATTCAAGCCGGCGACAGCAATGCGCGGCTCTTTGATGCCAGCCTGTATACAGGCCTTATGCGCTAATCGTATGGTGTCGAGTTCGGCTTCGTAGGTGACCTGTTGGCTGACTTCGCTTAATGGGATATGTATGGTGACCAGGATGACGCGCAGATCGGGGTTGGCAAGCATCATCGCATAGCGCGGCGTGCCAGTTCGTTCGGCCAGGATTTCCGTGTGGCCGGGGTAGTCGATGCCGCCGGCCTGCATGGCCTTTTTATGGAGCGGGGCGGTTACGATGGCGCGCAAAAGCCCGGCTTGTGCATCGTCAATGGCATAGCACAGGTATTCATAGGCGCCGCGACCTGCTGCGGCGCTCAATTGGCCTGCGGGTAGATTAGAGGGCAATGCCTGCCAGCGATTGAGTACAGGTATGATCCCGCCAGTGTTGTTTGCCAGCCCGGGCTCGCTGATGATTTCTACTTGCAGTTTCTCGGATAAACCCAATTGGGCTATCGTCGTCTCAAGAATCCCCGCGTCGCCATAAACTAGCGAGGTATGCGGCAAACCGGCGGCAAACAGCTTCACAATGATTTCAGGGCCGATGCCGGCGGCATCGCCCATAGTGAATCCAATTGGTAATGGCGTAGTTAGGCTCATTGCTGCAGTGTAAAGAAAAATCCCGGGTTGTTGTCCGGGATTGAAAAGTAAAAAATAAATTAGTTTTTTACAAGGCTTCGCTGGCGTAATCGGCCAAGCGCGAGCGTTCGCCGCGCTGCAGCGTGATGTGGCCGGCGTGTGGCCAACCTTTGAAGCGGTCCACGACATAGGTAAGGCCGGAACTGCCTTCGGTCAGGTAGGGGGTGTCGATCTGGGCGATGTTGCCCAGGCAGACTATTTTCGTTCCGGGGCCGGCCCGCGTGACTAGCGTTTTCATTTGCTTGGGAGTCAGGTTCTGGGCTTCATCGATGATTACGATTTTGTTCAGAAAGGTACGACCGCGCATGAAGTTCAGTGATTTCACTTTGATGCGCGAGCGTATCAGTTCCATGGTGGAGTTTTTGGCCCATTCCTGGCCACCGGTCGTTGGCGCGATTTCATTGTTGCCAGCGCCAAGGTGCAGCACTTCCAGGTTGTCTTCCAGGGCTCCCATCCAGGGCAGCATCTTTTCCTCTTCGGTCCCAGGCAGGAAGCCGATATCGTCGCCCAGGGGTACAGTCGCCCGGGTGATGATGATCTCGTTGTAGCGCTTGGTTTCCAAAGTCTGCGTCAGGGCTGCTGCCAAAGCCAGCAGCGTTTTTCCGGTGCCGGCCTGGCCCAGTAGCGATACAAAGTCGCAGTCGGGGTTCATGAGCAGGTTCAGGGCGAAATTTTGCTCGCGGTTGCGCGCAGTAATGCCCCAAACATTGTTTTTGCCATGGGTATAGTCGCGTAGGGTTGCCAGTACGGCGCTTTTTCCACTGACTTCCTTGACCTGGGCCTGCAAGGGGAGTTCGCCGTCGAAGTAGACGAATTCGTTGACCATGAATTCGGAACACAGAGGGCCTTTGATCCGATAGTAGGTGGTTCCGCCTTGTTGCCAGGACTCGACATCCTTGCCGTGCTTGGCCCAGAAGTTCTCGGGCAGCGGCATGACGCCGTCGTACAGCAGGTCGGAATCGTCCAGGACATGGTCGCTAAGGTAGTCTTCAGCCGTCAGGCCCAGCGCGCGCGACTTCAAGCGCATATTGATGTCCTTGGACACCAGTATCACAGCACGCTTGGGGTACATGGCTTGCAAAGCATGCACTACGTTCAGGATGACATTGTCGGCCTTGCCTGTGGGTAATTCGATGGGCAGTTCCGAGTGCATTGCAATCGTTTGGAAATGCAGGCTGCCCAGTGCTTCCTGGTTGCCTAGCGTATCCAGGTCGACGCCTTTTTCCAGGCTGGTCGAACTGCCTACCAGGCCGTCAAGGAAGCGGCTGACCTGGCGTGCATTGCGTGCGACTTCCGACATGCCCTTTTTCTGGTGATCGAGTTCTTCAAGCACGATCATGGGCAGGAAGATATCGTGCTGCTGGAATTTGAATAGGGAGTTCGAGTCGTGCAGCAGCACATTGGTATCAAGTACAAACAGCTTGCGCTTGGCGGCGGGAATACGGGTTTGCTTTGCGGGACGCGAAATTGGCGTTGCGATAGCCGGCTCTTGGGTTTTGGCTGGCGCTTCAGGAGCCAGCGCAGGAGCAACCAATGCAACCGCAGCCTTGACCGCTGCCGGACGTTTGGCCCGGGGTTGGCTGGCAGCGACCGGAGCCTCAGCCTTGACAGGCGCTGGGGTAGGGGCTGCCTCTGGGTGGTCCAAAACGGAAATCATGGCTCCCATTCGGGTCGGCAACTTGGGTAGCGGCATAAAGAGTGTGCTCCTGGTCGTTCTGGGACGTAAATGGTCGAAATCGTATTTACAGCATAAAGGGCTTGAGACGGCTTTTTCAGGCTTGTTCTTGTACTGCCTGCAACACCTGGTCTACGTGGCCCGGTACCCGCAGGCCGCGCCATTCCCGAATCAGCACGCCGTTGGGATCAAGCAGGAAAGTGCTGCGTTCTATTCCTCGTACCTGTTTACCGTACATGTTTTTCATTTTCATGACATTGAACAATAGGCATAAGGTTTCGTCTGGGTCCGAGATCAAGGGGAAGGGCAGGTTTTGCTTTTCCGTGAAATTGGCATGCGATTTCAGCGAGTCGCGGGATATGCCTACGATCTGGCAGCCAGCATCGGTAAAGTCTTGATAGCGGTCACGGAAGCCCTGGGCCTGGGTGGTGCAGCCTGGCGTGCTGTCCTTGGGGTAGAAATACAAGACGGCATAACGGCCGCGCAGCGTGTCCAGGCTGATTTCGCCCTGGCTGCTTGTGGCGGTGAATGCGGGTACGGGTTGGCCAACGGCGATTTCGCTCATGCGGTTTCCTTAAGAGGTAAAAGGGCGGCGACAACTCGGCGCCCTTCGGCCATCAGAATGTTATAGGTACGGGCGGCCGCCTGGGTGCTCATGACTTCGACACCTATGCCTATGTCAAGCAAGGGGCGGGTAACAGCGGCAGGCAGCATATGCTGTTTCAGCCCTGTGCCTATCAACAGCACCTCGGGCGCGTCGGCGGGCTTTTGCAGCGCCGGATTGCCATCGAGGAAGGCCATAGGGTCAACCTTGGCTTCGCCTAAGCCCGCAACTGCGCGCAGCACAGCCGCAGTGATATCGCCTACAAGCTGTACAGGCCAAGTATGGATTTCGCCCTCGGGCGCAAAATATACGGCATGCCCGTACGAAATTTCATTGATTTCTATATAGTCATCCCCGTACGCGGTCACGGTATTGAGCGCCGGGTTGGATTCGCTTTGTAATTGCACGAAAAAACTCCCA
>DATJCP010000114.1:0-2289 GCA_035514715.1 Candidimonas sp. | reverse complement strand
GCCTGGCCTGCGCCGTTATCGTCAAGCGGGTCGATGCCCAGACGCGCTCCAAAACCAGCGTCAATGAACTGTTGAGGGCCTGATGCCAGACTCCGCCGTCCTGCAACTCACCAAAGACCTGATTTCCAGGCCGTCGGTCACCCCCGACGACTACGGCTGTCAACAAGCCCTTGCCCAGCGCCTCCAGGCAGCGGGCTTTACCTGCGAAAGCCTGACTTTCGGCGATGTCACCAATCTGTGGGCGCGGCGTGGCACTGCGCAACCGCTACTGGTCTTTGCCGGTCATACCGACGTGGTGCCCACTGGCCCGCTGGAGCGCTGGGACAGCGATCCATTTACGCCTACAGAGCGCGACGGCAAGCTATATGGCCGCGGCACAGCCGACATGAAAAGCTCTATCGCCGCCTTTGTCGTCGCCGTTGAAGAGTTCGTGGCACGCAACCCAGATCACCAAGGCTCCATCGGTCTGCTGATTACCGCCGACGAGGAAGGCCCATCGGTCAATGGCACCGTCAAGGTATGCGAGGCACTGACCCACCGGGGAGAACAACTGGACTATTGCATCGTCGGCGAACCTACCTCTGTCGATACCCTGGGAGATACCGTAAAAAACGGCAGGCGCGGGTCGCTCTCGGGCAAGCTAGTCATCAAGGGTAAGCAAGGCCACGTTGCCTATCCGCATCTGGCTCGCAACCCCATACATCTGTTGGCGCCTGCGCTTGTCGATCTGGTCTCGCAGCAATGGGATGATGGCAACGAATACTTTCCAGCCACAACGTTCCAGGTGTCCAACCTGCACTCGGGTACAGGCGCCACCAACGTCGTACCCGGCACAGCGATACTGGACTTCAACTTCCGTTTTTCCACTTCCAGTACCCCGGACTCCCTGAAAGACCGTGTAATAGCCATCCTGCAAAAGCACAAGCTGGACTATGATCTGGACTGGACCTTGGGCGGCAAGCCGTTTCTTACGCCCAGAGGCGAGCTCAGCACGGCGCTGGCACAAGCCATCAAGGATGAAACCGGGGTGACAACCGAACTCTCGACCACCGGCGGCACATCGGACGGCCGCTTTATTGCGGGAATATGCCCGCAAGTCATAGAATTCGGGCCAATCAATGCCAGCATCCACCAAATCAACGAACACATCCGGCTAGACACGCTCGAGCCCCTGAAAAACATTTATCGCCGTACCCTAGAGCATCTTTTGCTTAATACGGCCTGACCGGAGCCAGCATGCACAACTCTGCCCATCACGAACTCTTCACCCTGCGCGACCTGCTGCGCTATGCCATCAGCCAGTTCAATTCAACCAAACTGTCGTTTGGACATGGCAGCGACAATGCCTGGGACGAAGCCGCCTACCTTTTGCTGCACACCCTGAACTTGCCTTTGGATACGCTGGAACCCTTTCTTGACGCCAGGGTCCTGCCTCAAGAACGCGAGCGCTTCCTGGCTTTGGTAGAACGCCGCCTGGAAGAACGCGTACCAGCTGCTTATCTGACAGGCGAAGCTTGGCTACAAGGCCATCGCTTCGTGGTGGATCAGCGCGTCATTGTGCCTCGTTCGCCAATCTCGGAATTGCTATCCGAGGGCTTGAGCCCCTGGATCGCCGACCCGGCCGACGTAGACTTCGTCCTGGACCTGTGCACCGGTTCAGGCTGCCTGGCTGTTCTGGCCGCACTGGCCTTTGAAAACGCCCAAGTCGACGCCGTCGATCTTTCCGAGCACGCGCTGGAAGTGGCCGACGAAAACATTGAGCTATCGGGGCTGGACGGCCGCATAACCACGCACCGCAGCGATCTGTTCGACCAGCTGCCGCAATGCGAATACCAGCTCATCATCTGCAACCCACCCTACGTCAACAACCACTCCATGGAAGCCTTGCCGGCGGAATACCGGCATGAGCCCACTATGGCCCTGGCTGGCGGGGAAGACGGCATGGATCTGATACGCCGCCTGTTGCGTGCCGCGCCCGACTTCATGGCCCCCGAAGGGGTGCTGGTGCTGGAAATCGGCCATGAATACGAAAACTTCATCGCAGCGTTTCCTGACTTGGAACCGGTATGGCTAAGCACTGAAAATACCGAAGACCAGATACTGCTGCTTACCAGGGAACAATTGGCCTCGTGATCCGCGCTACAGGTTTAACTTTACGCCGCGGGCCCAAGGTACTGCTGGAAAACACTGATTTTGTAGTCAACCCCGGCGAACGCGTCGGCATGGTCGGTAAGAATGGGGCGGGCAAGTCCACCCTCTTTGCTTTACTGCAAGGCCGGCTGGACGCTG
>DATJCP010000113.1:0-10710 GCA_035514715.1 Candidimonas sp. | reverse complement strand
TGAGCAATGCATCACGAGTCGCTTGTACGAGTTGCATGGTTATCCTTTTAAGGTTTGTTCTAGTACGTGTAGAGCATGATTGAGCTCGGTCTGTTTCGACCTGGCATCGGCAATTTTTCTTACTGCATGAAGTACAGTGGTATGGTCGCGCCCGCCGAACAAATCGCCAATTTCAGGCAGGCTCTTTTGGGTAAGTTCTTTGGCCAGATACATGGCCACCTGGCGCGGCATGGCAATATTGGCGGGCCGGCGCTTGGAATACATATCGGCCACTTTTATTTTGTAAAAGTCGGCCACTGTCTTTTGTATGTTCTCAACCGTTATCTGGCCGTTCGATACCGACAGCAAATCTTTAAGAGCGTCTTTGCAGACATCGACGGTAAGCACTTCACGGCCATGAAAGCGTGCGTAAGCCGATACCTTGCGCAACGCGCCTTCCAGTTCGCGCACGTTGCTGCGCAAATGCTTGGCAATAAAGAAGGCGACCTCTTCAGGCATGGTCACGCCTTCGGTTGCAGCCTTGCGCAGCAAAATAGCTACACGCATTTCAAGCTCGGGCGGTTCGATGGCCACGGTAAGGCCCGAATCAAATCGCGAAATAAGCCGGCTGTCGATATTGGCCAATTCCTTGGGGTAGGTATCGGACGTAATGATGATTTGCTTGCGCTGCGCAACCATGGCCTCGAAGGCGTAGAAGAATTCTTCCTGGGTGCGATTCTTGCCGGCAAAAAACTGGATGTCGTCGATCAGCAACAAATCCAGCGAATGATAATAACGCTTGAATTCGTCGAAGGCCTTGCGTTGGTAGGCCTTGACCACATCGGACACGTATTGGTCGGCGTGCACGTACCGCACGCGCGTACCCTTGCCGCTGGCCAGCAGCGCATTGCCGATCGCATGAATAAGGTGGGTTTTACCCAGGCCAACCCCGCCATACAGGAACAGCGGGTTGTAGGATATTCCAGGGTTCTCGGCAACTTGCAACGCCGCGGCGCGCGCCAATTGGTTCGCCTTACCCGTAACGAAGTTGTCGAAAGTCAGGTCGGTATTCAGACGCGAGCGATCGTGCACCAATTCAGTGGCGGCCGCGGCCACAACCGATGCCGCGGCCACGGGTGCTGGCGCAGCAGGCGCCTGGGCAACAGGCTGCGAAGTCGAAGGTTCAGGCCCCGAACCCAAACGGGCGGCGGGGCCGCCACGCGGCGCGCCTGTGGAAGCCACGGAACCTGCCAGCTCAAACACAACTTGCACCGGGCGTTCATACCATTCAGACGCAAGCGTTTCGATTTGATGCGAAAAGTTCTTGCGTACCCAATCCAACTTGAAACGATTGGGCGCAGAAACCCGTAGCACCGCCTGCGCATCATCGAACGCAAGGGGAACCAATGGGCGAATCCAGGCACTAATTTGCTGCGGAGGTAGGTCCTGCTCCAGACGCTGGAGGCAAGTCTGCCAAAAATCTTTCATGTCCACCACTTCTGTAAACCTCGATTCTACCCTGTTGAGGGGGTAGTTATCCACAAGGCAGGTAAACTACTAGCCCTAGTATTTATGCTAACCATTTGACTAAACTGTAAAAATTTGATGAAATGGTGGGCTTGACAAGAATTTTTAACGCTCGAAGCCGGTACTACAGATGAATTTTGTAAGGGTTTCGGGTAGCTCTTTTATTTTGGATCTCCAATGAAACGCACCTTCCAACCTTCCGTCACCCGTCGCAAGCGCACCCATGGTTTTCGCGTCCGCATGAAAACGCGTGGCGGCCGTGCCGTTATCAATGCGCGCCGTGCAAAAGGCCGCAAGCGTCTGGCCGTATAAGCCAAAAAAGCTTGCTGCGCCCAGCCGGTAGCTACGGCTGGCGCTGGCTTTTATGCGCGCCACATTTCCTGCTGCGGCTCGCCTGCACCGCCCCTCAGAATATGCGTCTGCCCTCAAGGGCAAGCGCCTTGCCAGAGGGGCGTTGTTCGTTGTAACCACGCCACGCAATGCCTCCCCCGACGCAGACATTGACTGCGCCAGGCTTGGTCTGGTCATTGCCAAGCGTTTTGCAGCAAAGTCCGTAACCCGAAATGCCATCAAGCGCGTCATACGCGAGGCCTTCCGGCAGAAACGGCACGAGCTCCCCGCACGCGATCTGGTTTTTCGCCTGCATTCCAAAGTCGGGCCATTTACGCTTACTGAACTTAAAATCCTGGTACGCGGCGAAATAGATGTCCTGCTGAACCGTGCCATGCAATGATCAAGGCGCTGCTCATCGCCCCCATCCGGTTCTACCGGTATTTTCTTAGTCCCTGGGTTGGTAGAAGCTGTCGCTTTACGCCCACTTGTTCCAGCTACACAATAGAAGCCATTGAAAAACGAGGCCCTCTGATGGGACTCTGGCTGGGAACGCGGCGTATTGCGCGCTGCCATCCATGGTGTCCGGGCGGATATGACCCGGTGCCAGAACCGAAACGCAGGCCCCGGTAGCAGCGGAAAACCTTCCAAAGCTTGCCAGTCTGCTGCAGTTTTTTCGAACAATTTTATGCTCATCTATGATTCAGCTGAGCTACGTTAAACTGTTGGGCTTTCGCTCAGCTTTAACTTGAAACAGGCGCTATGGATATCCGACGCACCATCCTCTGGATGATTTTCTCCTTCTCGCTCTTGCTGCTATGGAATAACTGGCAAGTGCATAACGGCAAACCTTCACTGTTTGGCCCCAGCTCCACGGCAACCCAAACAGCGAATCCGGCGCAAACGCCGCCTGCCTCGCCCGCTGACGCCAGTGTACCCACTGCGGCAACCGGCACCCCCGGAGCGCCTGCCGCTGTCGCGGCCAACGGTGCCGTGCCCGGTGAAGGCAATCAGCCAGCCAGCACGTCGGAAAAGGTCAACATCAAAACCGATGTCTTCGACCTGACCTTCGATACGCTGGGCGCCCAGTTGGTCAAAGCCGAGCTGCTGAAATATGCAGCGCCAGGCGACAGCAAGCAACCTATGGTGCTGCTAGACAACTCGCCCTCGTCGGTTTACCTGGCCCAGACCGGTGTCATAGGTGCGCCCGCTGGCGCAGGCTATCCAACACACCTGACGCCATTCAAACTCGTTTCATCGCAAAACAGCCTTACGGGCGATACGCTGAAAGTCGTTTTTGAATCCGAAGCCGATGGCGTAAAAGTCGTCAAGACTTACACCCTGCACAAGGGTCGTTACGACATCCAGGTCGAGCACGACGTCTACAACCTGGGCACGGCGCCAATCAGCCCATCGCTATACCTGCAACTGGTACGCGACGGCAACGATCCTTCCGATACCTCGTCCTTCTATAGCACTTTCACAGGCCCAGCCCTGTATTCCGACAAGGACAAGTTCCAGAAGGTCACGTTTTCGGATATCGACAAAGGCAAGTCCAACTACGCCAAGGAAGCCAATAACGGCTGGATCGGCATGGTCCAGCATTACTTCGCTTCCGCCTGGGTGCCAACTGAAGGCGTAGAGCGCCACAACGAAGCCCTGCGCCTGTCGAACAACCTGTACGCCATCCGCAGCATTGAAGCGGTAGGCGCCATCCAGCCCGGCGAGCACAAAGCGGTCCAGTCCAACCTGTGGGTCGGCCCTCAAGACCAGAAAGCCATGAGCGAATTAGCTCCCGGCCTGGAACTCGTGGTCGACTATGGCTGGCTGACCATCATTGCCAAGCCCTTGTTCAAGATCATGACTTGGCTGCATGCCATGCTGGGCAACTGGGGCTGGACGATTGTCGCACTGACATTCCTGATCAAGCTGGTGTTCTACCCCTTGTCCGCCGCAAGCTATCGCTCGATGGCCAAGATGAAGCAGGTCACTCCGCGCATGCAAGCCCTGCGTGAAAAGTTCGGCGACGACAAAGCCAAGCTGAACGCCGCCATGATGGAAATGTACCGTACTGAAAAGATCAATCCGCTAGGGGGCTGCTTGCCTATGGTGGTGCAGATCCCTGTGTTCATTTCCTTGTACTGGGTGTTGCTGGGCAGCGTTGAAATGCGCGGCGCCCCCTGGATACTCTGGATCCACGACTTGGCCGCACGCGACCCATGGTTCATTCTGCCCGCCTTCATGATGGCGACCATGTTCCTGCAGATCAAGCTGAACCCCACGCCACCCGATCCTACCCAGGCCAAGATCATGATGATCATGCCTTTGGTATTCGGCGGCATGATGTTCTTCTTCCCTGCCGGTCTGGTGCTTTACTGGTGCGTAAACAACTCCGTTTCCATCGCCCAGCAACGCTACATCATGTACAAGCTGGATAAAGAAACCGCAGCCGCTGCGCGCTAAGCGCATTGCCGGTCGACAACAAGGGCACCCCACTGGGGTGCCCTTATTGTTTGAACATCAGCACATAGCAGCCAATGCCAATTCCTTTTTTATAAGTTCAACAATAAAACGCTGCCGCTTCAAGGGCATTCTGTCTATGACACTAGACACGCTGATTGCGAATATGGGGTGGCCAGACCGATGCAGTATGGGCACCCCTACCCCTAGTACTCCCGGTACAGCTGAATTTCCCACTGCAGACCAGCCGCGCTCCAAAGTGGACTTGATCAACTGTTCCATTTGCTCACAGGTCATGCCGCCAAATTTAGGCAGGATATTTTTATTGGCACGCAAAATCTGCTGAATATCATCTTTAGGTAAATTGGCCAATAACGCCAATCCCGCAGCACCAACACCCAATGGTTGTCTATACCCGATGGTTACAGAAAGAACCTGGACGGGATAAGTACCTACTTCCCTATGCACACATAATGAATCGCCATTCTCACGGCGAACCAGAAAGCTTGAGTCCCCTGTCTGTGCACTGATACGAGCAAGAACCGGCTTTAAACGGTCAATACTGTATGCAGCTGCAGATCCTCTCGTAAAGTGCGCATGGTTGAAAATAAAAACCCGATCATCTGTTGGCGGGTGCACATAACGCTGATCAACCAGCACATCCAGAAACCGATAAATAGTTGTGCGCTGTATACCGGTCAACCCGGCAATATCCGTAATTTTCAGGCCTTCATCTCCTGCTGCCCGCAGCGCTTCAATAATCTGAAGCCCTCGCCTGAATGTCTTAGGGCCGGATTCATACATCAAATTTCTCACAAATTAGCTTGTTCAAATTGTAGACAGGATATGTTGTCCATTCTGGAGATTACCGTATAGGATCGATATCTGCCTTTACTTACGTTCAAATTATAGACACACGGAGACAATATGAAATTCAAAATACAAAAATACGTTCTTAAAGCAGCCCTGTTCGGGGCCGCCTTGCCTGTGCTATTGCTAAATAGCGCAATCGCCTCCGCCCAAGACAACTACCCCACACGTCCAATCAACATGGTGGTTGGATATTCTGCTGGTGGTGCAACAGACATACTGGCCCGCCTGATCGCCAGATCGCTCGCAGATGAACTAAAGCAGTCTGTCATCGTTGAAAACAAGGCCGGCGCCAACAGTAATATCGGTGCCGAGTATGTGGCCCGCGCCAAGAATGACGGCTACACCATATATGTAGGAACTATCGCCAACACCATTAACCGTGCTCTGTATAAAGACCTTCGTTACGATTTCGTGAAAGATTTCGAACCTATCGGAATGATGGCATCAATCTCGAACGTACTTGTCGTCAACCCCAAGCTACCGTTTAAATCCGTACAAGACTATATCCAATTCGCTAAAGAGCACCCTGGAAAACTAACGTGCGCATCATCGGGTATAGGGTCATCTATTAACATGTCGTGCGAATTGTTCAAGCTCCAGACAGGCACCAATATCCTGCATGTCCCCTATCGCGGCAGCGGCCCCGCAGTCGCCGACCTACTAGGAGGCCAGGTCGACTCCATGTTCGACAACCTGCCTTCGTCGTTGGCACATATCCAAGCCGGCACGTTACGCCCTATCGCCACCACCACCAGCACCCGCGTCAAATCCCTGCCTAATACTCCTACCTTTGTCGAAGAGGGCGTAAAGGACTTCCTGGTTCAGTCGTGGTTTGGCCTTAATGCACCCGCCGGCACACCCGCCCCAATAATCAACCGATTGAATCAAGCGTTGAACAAGGCCTTGCAGAAGCCTGAGGTCATAGCCGCTTTCGACAAAAACGGCTTTATGGCGCCGGAGCAACCCAACTCCCCTGACAGCTTCGGACAGTACGCCCAATCAGAAATAGAAAAATGGGACGTGGTTGTTAAGAAAGCCAACCTCACAGCCAACTAATTAAACCTGGTTAACCTAACTCTATAAGGCATCCCAGCATCATGTTTCCCATCGATTTTTTCTATCGCGCAGCTCAATTACACGCTAGCCGAATCGCCATAGAAAGCCCTGCAGAGCAGATTACCTACGCCCAGCTGAAAACAGCAGTCAATGCACTGGCCGTAGCATTGCAAGCGAAAGATCCCACTCCGGGATCACGTGTCGGTCTATGTGCAGCCAACTCGCCAAATTACATCGTTGGCATGTTGGCTATTCTTGCGGCGGGAAAAGTCTGGGTGCCCCTGAATTACCGCAGCACGTCGTCTGAAATTCGGCGAATTCTGGATACCACTACGCCAACCGCCCTGATCGTCGACGACATCGGCAATGAACTGATTCATGGCGATGAAAACCTCAAGATCCCGTTCGCACAATTTTCTGAACTGATCAATGAGCATCAAGGCCAGGTCCCCATACGCCACGCTCTATCACGCGACGACACCCAAGCTATTAAATTTACTGGCGGTACCACTGGCATTCCAAAGGGGGTCATGCAGCCTTATCGAGCCTGGGTGGCGGGTATCATGAACCAAGTCTTCGGTTGGAATATTACCCACCATGACAAGTTTGTAATTTGCGCCCCAATCAGCCACGGAACAGGTACATACATTGTTCCTCTTCTGGCCCAGGGCGGCACGCTACTGCTTTGCGCCTCGAACTCAGCAGAAGACATTGTGCAGGCATTCAAGCACCAAGGCGGCACCATGACTTTCATGCCTCCGACACTGATCTACAAACTCATGGCAGCTCCTGGCATCGACGCATCGAGCTTTCCTGCGCTACGGCTCCTGATATATGGCGGGGCTCCCATGCCCACGGAAAAAATTATCCATACGCAGGCTTTTTTTGGACCCGTTGTCGCCACCACTTACGGCCAGACAGAAGCCCCTCAGATTGCCACCCTATTGACTCCCAATGACCTGGCCAATCCCGCATACCGTGCTTCAGTGGGCAGGGTTACTTGGCTGTCGGAGCTTGCGATCATGTCCCCTGACGGTGAACAACTGCCAACCGGCCAGATGGGCGAAATAGTTATCAAAGGCGATCTAGTCATGACAGGCTACTGGAAACTGCCGGAAAAGACCCTTGAAACCATCAAGAATGGCTGGCTGCATACGGGCGATGTCGGATATCTGGACGAGCAAGGTTTCCTGTATTTGAAAGAGCGGCTACGCGATGTGATTATCACTGGCGGATTTAATGTCTATCCGATCGATGTTGAAAATACGCTCTCGCTGCACGACGCGGTGCATGAAGCATCCGTCTTTGGCGTACCCGACGAAAAATGGGGCGAAACCGTTAACGCCGCCATTGAACTCAAACCTTCCCGCTCAGTCACCGCGGATGAGCTCAAGACCTTTGTACGAGAAAAGCTAGGGCCTGTGCTGACGCCCAAGAACATTTATTTTTATGACAGCCTGCCACGCTCTTCCGTAGGCAAAGTCCTGAAAACAACTATTAAAGAAAACGTCATCAATACAGAGCGCGCCCGTAACCACGCCACCCAATAAATTTATATAAACGGAGATTCCATGACACCTACCCCTACCACCGAACTATGTGCACATAGCCTGACTGGCATGAGTTACCGCGATAAAGATCTAGTGAATGACTTGATTGGCGAGCGTACTTTCACCGAAGTCATGTTTACCCAAATCATCGGCCGTAACCCGCGCGCGGTCGATTTGCGTATCATCGACGCAGTCCTGATCACGCTCATGGAGCATGGCCTGACTCCCAGCGCCATCGCTACACGATTGATTTATATGAGCGCCCCCGAAAATCTCCAGGGAGCCGTGTCAGCCGGCATACTTGCCGTAGGCAGCCAGTTTGTCGGGACCATGGAAAACTGTTCGGAATTACTTGCCCAATTGCTCAATTCAGATGATCAAGAGCAAGCTGCACTCGCCTTGGCCCGGCAATACAAAGAAACCAAACAACACTTGCCAGGATTTGGGCATCATTTACATAAACCTGATGATCCTCGTTCAATCAAGCTTATCGAGCTTGCACAAAAAGAATCAGAACTTTCCCAAAAACATGTGAATGCCTTACTGACACTGAGCAAGGCAATCGACGAAGTCTACGGCAAGCACATTACTATCAACGCAACCGGCGCCGTCGCCGCTCTGTTAGGTGAAATCGGCATACCTACCCAGCTCATGCGAGGCTTTGCCGTCATCTCCAGGGCAGCTGGCTTGGTGTCACATATTGCTGAAGAGCAGCGCATTCCATCGGGCCGGTTTATATGGGAAACGATTGATCACGCAGTCCCTTATGTCAAGAAAAGCACAGACTAACCGGTCTCCATCATAGAAAATCGGACAACAACAATGCGACAACACGTCTTAGTTACCGGCGGCTCTAGCGGTATTGGAAAAGCAATTATTGAACGCTTGGCAGCAGAAGGTTTCCATACCCTGAACCTTGACATTCGGGCACCTGGCTCGCTTTCCAATAACGAGCGCCATATTCCTGTCGATCTGCTGGATACCGCTGCCCTAAGCCGTGTTCTTGCACAGTTGTCCCAAGAATATGAGATCTTGCGTATCGTCAATAACGCCGGCATGGTCAAGCCGGCGCTATTGGAAAGCACACAGATCGAAGACGTAAGAACGGTAGCCAAGCTCAATATTGAAGCCCCTATCCTGATAACCCAGCAGTTTTTGCCTGCCATGCGCGCCAATTGTTTTGGCCGTATCGTAAACATCAGCAGCCGGGCCGCGCTGGGCAAAGAAAATCGTACAGCTTACGCGGCTTCCAAAGCAGGGCTTTTGGGAATGACACGAACATGGGCACTGGAATTGGCCGGTAACGGCATTACCGTGAATGCAATCGGCCCAGGCCCAATCGCAACCGAGCTATTCACGGCGGTTAACCCACCAGACTCGCCTAAAACACAGCAAATTCTTAAAACAATACCTGTACAACGCTTGGGCGAACCTGCAGAAGTGGCCCATGCCGCATACTTTTTTCTGGATGATCGCGCAGGATTCATAACAGGCCAAGTACTGTATGTCTGTGGCGGAATGACCGTAGGCTTGGCAAACGCAGCGTAATTTTTATCAGGTAAATCAATCCATGAAGCTTGCCAATAAAATCGTATTCATGGCTGGCGCTGGTAGCAGCGCGCCGGGCTGGAGTATTGGAAAAGCGACTTCTCTTACGCTGGCCCGGCAGGGTGCGATTATCGTCGCTTTAGATGCCAACATGGCTGCCGCGCAAGAGGTCGTTGAAGAAATCCAAAAAATCGGAGGCCGTGCTTTAGCCGTACAAGCCGATGTTGCCGACCAGGCATCTATTGAACAAGCTGTGGCACAAGCCGTAAGTGAATTTGGCGGTATCGATATTTATATCGCTAACGCTGGAATTGGAAAAATTGGCGGCGTTAATGAAACGCAGACCGCCGATTTGGATCGCATTTACCAGGTTAATGTCCAAAGTCTGCTTACCGCATCAAAATTGATCATACCCAGCATGATCCAGCGAGGCGGCGGCGCCATCGTTACGATATCTTCCGTTGCGGGAATTCGTTATATCGGCTATCCGCATCTTGCCTATAGCGTAACCAAAGCCGCACTCATTCAATTTACCCGAATGATCGCGCAAGAATATGCCACCCAAGGTATTCGTGCCAATACCGTCATACCCGGCTTGATCGATACGCCTCGTATTAAAAAAAATGTGTCTGCCGCGTTTTCAGCCGATGGCAACCAAGACGAAGTACGCGATAAGCGCAATCAGCAAGTTCCCATGCAACGTATGGGAACCGCCTGGGAAGTCGCAAATGCTGTCGCCTTCCTGGATTCCGACGATGCTTCGCATCTTACCGGCAGTGAGCTAATTGTCGAAGGGGGACTAAGCGGCAAGGTTTAAACAGAAGCAAGTTTTGTCTTCAACAGTAAACCTTCGTCTCCCAATCGCTCCGCTATTGGGTAATTCCCGATGGAAAAAGCTTTAGGCTTAATGTAAGTTGGCGATGCACGCTACAGTACAACTGTACAAAGAATATAAAGAGCCCACAGGAGACGCTATGAATCATGTTACCCAACCCGCCCGGCACCGCCGGTTTCTGCGCCACAGCCTGACTGCGGCACTGCTTTGCAGCACGCTGGGCGCTACCGCCAGTTTCGCCGCTCAAGAACCCCTGAAAATAGGCTTTATCGGCACGCTGTCGGGCCCTGGCGGCGCGCTCGGGCAAGACCAGTACGATGCATTCATGCTGGCGCTGGAACAAAAAGGCGGAAAACTGGGCGGCGTTCCTGTAGAAGTCATACGCGAAGACGACCAGCTCAAGCCCGACGTAGGCGTACAGGCCGCCACCAAACTGCTGAAAAGCGAGAAGGTCTCCATCATTACCGGCGTGACATTCTCCAATGTCATGATGGCCATCCACAAGCCCATTACCGACGCCGAAGTGTTCTTCATCGGCTCCAATGCCGGGCC
>DATJCP010000112.1:0-9114 GCA_035514715.1 Candidimonas sp. | reverse complement strand
CCATAGCGCTATGGGTAACGCCAAGGCCAGTAGTACTGTTCGTCATGCCAGGACCGAATATGGCGCCAGTACAGATATGCGGGTAGATACGCCGCGCACTAATCTGGACGACCCCGGCATTGGGCTGCGCAATAATGGCCGGCGCGTGCTTACGTTGGCAGATCTGCACACCATAGGCGGGGCTATGGATCCGCGCGGGGCAGAGCGGGAAATCGAACTGCATCTTACCGGCAACATGGAGCGCTATACCTGGTCATTTGACGGTGTGGAGTTCGGCAAGTCCACGCCTGTGCACTTCCGATATGGTGAGCGAGTCAGGGTCATTTTGCATAACGACACCATGATGACGCACCCCATGCATTTGCACGGCATGTGGAGCGAGTTGGAGGCGCCCGACGGCAGCTTCCAGGCGCGGCGCCACACGATTCCTGTGCAGCCGGCGCAGCGCATCAGTTTCCTGGTAACCGCCGATGCGCTTGGCCGCTGGGCCTGGCATTGCCACCTGATGCTGCATATGGATATGGGCATGTTCCGCGAAGTGGTGGTGGCATGAGCATAACTAACGAGAATCAACGCACTCTGATCATGAATCTACATATAAAGAAAAGCGTTCTTGCGCTGACTATTGCAACGATAGGCTTGGTCCCTGCTATTGCGTACGCTCAAGCGCATGACGGCCATCAGGCTGCGCCTGCCAGTCCGGCCCCTGAAGCGGCAAGCATGCTCGGCATGGACCATGGCAAAATGAATATGTCCGGCATGGATCATGGCAACATGCAAATGCAAGGGGGCGCGGCGCCATCCGATGCGCGCGATCCGGATGCCTATTCCGGCGGATACACGCGCAATGCGGGCAAGTATGCGCTTGAACCGTCGCAGCAGCTGCACATGTCCGATGAGCACAATTTTGCATCCGTGCAAGTTGATCGCCTTGAGTACGTCAGGGCGCGCGGTAACGAATGGGCTGCGTACGAAGGCCAGGCATGGTTTGGCGGTACTTATAACCGGGCTGTCTTGAAAGCAGAAGGGGAAGTAAAGAACGGCAAGCTGCATGAGTCGCAGACCGAACTGTTGTGGGGCCATGCCGTGTCCACCTTTTGGGATACGCAACTGGGCGCCCGGTTCGACTACGGTCATGGCGAGCCTGACAGACAATGGCTGGCGTTTGGTGTCCAGGGCCTGGCGCCATACTGGTTTGACATTGATGCCACCGCTTATGTGGGCCCTAGCGGCAGAACAGCGCTTAGATTAAGCGCCGAGTATGACTTGCTGCTTACGCAAAGGCTGGTGCTCCAGCCAGGAGTAGAGATCAATTTTTACGGTAAGGACGATAAGGCGCGGGAGATAGGCAGCGGCTTATCGGATGGCACGGCGGGGCTGCGCCTGAAGTATGAGGTGACGCGCCAGTTTGTTCCTTATGTTGGTGTTGAATGGAGCGGGAAGTTTGGCAAAACGGCCGACTTTGCAAGCGATGCCGGCGAACGCAGGCACGAAACTCGCTTTGTCGCGGGTCTCAGTTTCCGGTTTTAAGTCAGGCTGCAGCCACAGATTCGTAATCCGAAATTGAACGTTGTTTTGCCAGATATCGCTGGCTTATCGATTTGTATAGAGAATACTCATGATTAAAAAGACACTAGCTGTATTGGTTCTAGGCGCCATGCCTGCCTTGGTATTTGCGGCCGGCGGGCATGCCGGAGGCCATGATATGCCTGCGCACGGCATGCCAGGTCACGATATGTCCACCATGTCGAAAGCTTCTTCCCCCAGTGGGCAGCCTGGCGATCCGGCCAAGGTCAGCCGCACCATAGAAGTTGTTATGGATGACACTATGCGTTTTACGCCAAGCAACATTGAGGTCAAGGCGGGGGAAACGGTAAGGTTTTTCGTCAAGAATGCTGGCAAAATCCCGCACGAGATGGTGATAGGCTCGGTCGCCGAGCTTAAGGCGCATGCCGCCGAAATGCAGAAAACGCCTGGCATGAAGCATGCTGAACCCAACGCGATTACCCTTGATGCCGGCAAGCGTGGCGGGCTGGTGTGGCAGTTCGATCAGGCCGGAACCGTTGACTTCGCTTGTCTGCTTCCCGGCCATTTTGAGGCCGGGATGGTCGGGAAAGTGAAGGTTAACTAACTACTGTGGCGTCAAACCCGCCGTTTTCACCACCTTAACCCATTTCTTGCGATTTTCATGCACGATCTGGCGGAACTCTTCCGGTGATGATGTGTGGATGGTATTGCCCGTGGCCGTCAGGCGTTTGACTACTTCAGGATTCTCCAAGGCCTTTGTGGCGGCGGCATTGATCTTGTTCACTAGGGCTGGGTCCATGTCCTTGGGCCCGAACAGGCCGAACCAGATATAGCTGTCGAAGCCGGGCAGGCCGGTTTCGGCAATGGTCGGAACTTCCTTCACGACCTCAATGCGTTTGGCCGTGGACACGCCCAAAAGACGCACTGTACCTGCCTTGTATTGGCCCAGCACGGTTTGGACCTGGTTGAAGATGCAGCAGGTTTCGCCTTTGACAACGGACTGCAGCGCTTCTGGGCCGCCCTTATACGGTACGTGGATCATTTTCAGGCCGGCGCGCGCGTTGAATTCTTCAAAAGCCAATTGCGTTCCCGTTCCTATGCCAGTGGATGCAAAGTAGTACTTGCCGGGATTGGCCTTCACCTCGGTGATGAATTCTTCCACAGTGGCAACGTCTATGACCTTGGGGTTGATGGTCAGTACGTTGGAAACATCGACCAATGGGGCGATAGGGGTAAAGTCTGCCTCCGCATCAAAGGGCAGCCCTTTGTAGATAGCAGGGTTGATGCCATGCGTTGCGGCGGTTCCCAGCAATATCGTATAGCCGTCGGGTTTAGCGCGTGCCACGGCGGCCGACGCCAGGTTTCCGCCTGCCCCTGCACGATAGTCGATAACGACCGGCACGCCCAGGGCTTGTTGCAAGGGCTCTTGGATTCCTCGGGCGATAACGTCTACACCCGAACCGGCAGAAAAGCCCATCAGCAGCGTTATTGGATGTTCAGGCCATTCGGCAGCGAAGCTGGAGCTGGAGGCCAGCAGTGCTGAGCCCAGTACGGCGCTTTTAGCAAGGCGGGCAAGAAATGGAAGCAAGCGGGGGCTGGAGGTGGTCATGCGGAAGATGGTCGGTAGTGACGGGGAAGCGACTACCTTAGCAGTGGCAACATAAAACCACTACGACTTATAAGAAGGTTGTATATTTCTTTTAGGAATAAAGCTTATGGGGGTGGGCTCTCGTAACGAGCCAGATTGCCTCCGAGAGCCCAGTGGCCCTCATTGCCGTTTTTCTCGATCCAGCAGCTTGCGTTTACGCTCGACGCCCCATCGGTACCCGGACAGATTGCCGTCGCTGCGCACGACGCGATGGCATGGAATAGCAATGGCCAGATGGTTGGCGCCGCAGGCCTGGGCGACAGCGCGTACGGCTTTTGGCATGCCTATGCGTTGCGCAATTTCAGTGTAGCTGGCAGTGGTGCCTACCGGTATGTCGCGTAGCGCCTGCCAGACCCTTTCCTGGAATGCCGTGCCTTGCACATCCAGAGGTAAGTCCAGGCCCAGGCCAGGAGCCTCTACGAGCCCCACCACTTTCGCGACGATTTGCTCAAAGCCGGCATCGGCGCCGACAAGGTTGGCGTTGGGGAACTGATCCTGAAGGTCGCGAGCAAGCCGGTCGGGATCGTCTCCCATCAAAATGGCGCACACGCCTCTTTTGCTTTGCGCAACAAGGATGGCGCCCAGCGAGCATTCGCCGATGGCGAAATGGATTTCTGTGTTGGCGCCGCCAGCTTGGTAGTCTTTGGGGCGCATGCCCAGTCTGTGATTGGCGGCTTCGTAGAAACGGCTATTCGAATTGAAGCCGGCATCGTAGATCGCGTTGGTAATGGATTCGTTGCTGCTGAGCTGGCGACGCATTTTGCGTGCGCGGTGGGCGTCAGCATAGGCTTTCGGGGTAAGGCCTGTTGCGGATTTGAAAACACGATGAAAATGATAGCTACTCATCGCTGCTCGCTGGGCCAGCTCATTCAGCGTAGGTGTACTTTCGGCGGATTCAATGTACCGGCACGCCGCCGCGATAAGTGCTGCATGCTGGGCAGCGACCGCGGTTTGGTCAGCCGCCGCACGGCGGCTGGGGCGATAGCCTGCTGCCTGGGCAGCTTCGGGGGTGTCGAAAAACTCTACATTTTCGACCTTGGGCAATCGTGTTGGGCTGCTTGGGCGGCAGTAAACACCGGTGGTTTTTACCGCATAGACGAATTTCGTGTCTGCGGCTGGGTCGCGGGCCAGAACAGCGGCCCATCGGGGGTCGTGTTCAACGGTGTCGGGAGTCTTCGCGGTAAGGAAAGCGTTGCTTTTCATGGCTTTGTCCAATTTGGTCATCCAGTAGCGTCACTGTAGAGGGTTCGCACATGGAGAACACTCCGGCTTTTGCGGTCAAATTCCACGCTCAGCGTGCCGGAAGACGCCATAGGTACCAAGATGCAATGGTGCGGTAGGGGCGCCATGCCTGTCCAATTTCGGTTATTTGCTTGCGGGTTGGCGCGGCCTGCAGGCCTTTGAGCCGTTTGTAGCCTTCGCGTACGGCAAAGTCGTCGGCCGGCAGGATGTCCGAGCGCTCCAGGCTGTAGATAAGAAACATTTCAACCGTCCAGCGTCCTACGCCGCGCAACGATATCAAGCGTTCGATAAGGACTTCATCGTGCAGGGCCAAGGCCTCTTTGCGGGTCGGCACGACACCTTCCAGTGCTGCCTGCGCGATACCGCGTATGCTGGTCAGCTTGGCGGCGGACAAGCCGCAGGCGCGCTGTTGATCGGGGTCGCTGTCCAAAAGCTGTTGGGGTGCAGGAAAGTTTGCTCCCGGATACAAGGCTAGCAGCCGTCCAAGTATGGCTTCGGCTGCCTTGGCATGAAGTTGTTGATAGGCGATAGCTCGGATCAGAGCTTCGTAGGGTTCCCGCGCCGGCGTGGCCGCATGCTGGCAAGGGCCGATGGCGGCAATATGCCTGGCCCAGTCGCTATCGAGTTCGGCCAGGAAGCTTTCGCCCCGGCGGTAGGCTGCCTCGGACAGGTCTGCATAGATCATTAGCCATCCTTCAAACGCGCTGTATTTTTGCAGTGTAGATCAGCGCCTTCGTGAACGGGTGGCAAGCAGCACTGGGACGATATGCCGCATAAACGTCAAACCGCCCCAGGTATCACAGGTATTACACGCGCTCAATAACCAAAGCAATGCCTTGCCCAACGCCAATGCACATTGTGCACAGTGCGTAACGGCCGTTGGTGCGTTGCAGTTGGTACATGGCTGTGGTGATCAGGCGTGCGCCGCTCATGCCCAGCGGGTGCCCCAAGGCAATGGCGCCGCCGTTGGGGTTGACGCGAGGATCATCGTCGCTGATGCCCAATTGGCGCAAGACGGCCAGGCCTTGTGCAGCAAATGCTTCGTTCAGTTCGATGACGTCCATTTGATCCAGGCTCATGCCCAGACGAGCCATCAGCTTTTGGGTGGCGGGCGCAGGGCCGATACCCATGACGCGCGGTTCCACGCCTGCTGACACCATGCCCAGGATTCTTGCCTTGGGTTGCAGGCCATGCTGCTTGACAGCTTTGTCGCTGGCCAGCAAAAGCGCGCAGGCGCCGTCATTGATGCCCGAGGCATTGCCTGCGGTAACGGTGCCGTCTGGGGCGACCACGCCGCGCAGCTTGGCAAGCGTTTCCATCGAAGACAAGCGCAGGTGCTCATCCTGGTCAACGATAATGGCGTCGCCTTTCTTTTGTTGGATGGTGACGGGGCAGATTTCGTGGGCGAAGGTACCGTCGCTTTGGGCGCGTGCAGCATTGACTTGGCTGCGGTAGGCCATCTTGTCCTGGTCGATGCGGCTGATGCCGTAGTCGCGTGCAACGTTTTCTGCGGTTTCGGGCATGGAGTCCACACCGTATTGGGCGCGCATCAAGGGGTTGATGAAGCGCCAACCTATCGTGGTGTCGAACAGTTCGCTGCTGCGCGAGAATGCGCTGCTTGCTTTGCCCATCACAAAGGGAGCGCGGCTCATGCTTTCGACGCCGCCGGCAATCATCAGGTCGGCTTCGCCTGCGCGGATAGCGCGGGCGGCGCTGCCAGTGGCTTCCATGCCGGAACCGCACAAGCGGTTGACGGTTGCACCGGGGACGGCGTAGGGCAGACCAGCCAGCAGGGAGGACATGCGTGCGACGTTACGGTTGTCTTCGCCCGATTGGTTGACGCAGCCGTAGATCAGATCGTCAACTTCATTCCAGTCGACATTGCTGTTGCGTGCCATGAGTGCGCGTAGTGGGACTGCGCCCAGATCGTCGGGCCGTACGCTGGATAGGCTGCCGCCGTAGCGGCCAATAGGGGTGCGGATGGCGTCGCAGATAAAAACGTCGTTTAGCTTGGTCATGTGGATTTCCTGTAAGTCATTAAGGATGGCAATCGGTTTTTAGGATCACTGCATTTGTTCGGGACTAAGCAAGGACAGACCAAGGCGCGCTCGGCGTACCAGCCATGGGCTGGGCCGGTAGCGGGGATCGCGGTAGCATTCATGCAGTCCTTCAAGCACGCTAAGGATTTGCTGTGCGCCAAGGCGGTCGCCCCAGGCCAGCGGTCCATGCGGATAGCCCAGGCCGAGCGAAATGGCAAGGTCTATGTCGCCAGGTATGGCTATATTTTGTTGAGCCATGTCGCAAGCAATATTGACGATGTGAGCGACGATGCGCGAACTGGCGAACCCAGGGCTGTCGTTGATGACAGTAACGTTTGCCCCGTCTTTCCCCAGCATGCTGGCTGCGGCGTTACGCCATGCCGGCGCTGTGGCGGGTGTTGTCATCAGGACTCGGTGCTTTTCAAGCGGGAACAAGGTTTCCAGGGCCAGGGTCCGGGTCGGATCCAGTTCCAGCGCCAAAATGGCCGTGGTGGCATCGGAACCTACGGGCAGCACCAGGCATAGGGCGGCAGCGCTGGGGTGTTCTGTTTGTTCGACTTGTATGTCCAAGCGGCCAAGCAATTGAATTACTGGGTCGCGCAGCTCGACTTGGCCCGGGCCTACCCAGACAGGGCAGGGGGGCGCTGCTGGAATCTCTGCTTTTGGGGCGCGTTGCGGGGTGCCGTCGACATATCGATAAAACCCTTCCCCCGACTTCCTGCCCAATAGGCCGCCATTGCGCCGTTGATGCATCAGGAACGATGGCCGGACGCGCGGTTCGTGGTGAAAATTGTTGTAGATGGTTTCAGAGGCGGCAAGTGAAACATCCAAGCCTGTCAGGTCGAATAGTTCGAAAGGGCCGAGCTTGAAGCCTGCCTGCTCTTTCAGCATTTCATCGACTTGTTGCACTTGGGCGATGCCCTCGCTCAGGATGCGTATCGATTCCGTGCTGTAGCCGCGGCCGCCCAGGTTGACGATAAAGCCGGGGTTGTCCTTGGCCTGCACGGCCTTGTGTCCCGTTCCGGCGATTAGCTTGTCTAGAGCATCGAGTACGGATTGCGTCGTGTGGGCACCGCGGATGATTTCTACAACCTTCATCAACGGTACGGGATTGAAGAAGTGCAGGCCTGCGACGCGTTCCGGGTGTTTGCTCTGTGCTGCTATTTTGGTGACCGATAGCGATGAGGTGTTCGTTGCCAATATGCAGTCATTGGTAATGATTTCTTCGAGTGCTGCGAATAGGGCTTGTTTGGCCGACAGGTCTTCGACGATGGCTTCGATGACGACATCGCAGTTGGCGAGCGCTTCCAGCGTGGCGGCGATGCCGATACGCGAGGCAATTGCCGATTGCTCGTCTTCCCGCAGCTTGCCCTTGGTGACCATTCTGGCCAAGTGGCCGTTGATCTGGCTGCGAGCCGAGTCGGCTGCTGCCGGATTGGCATCATGGATCAATACTTGATGGCCTGCGGTCGCCATAAGCTGTGCGATTCCCTGACCCATTGCGCCTGTTCCGACAACCCCGACAATGCTTCCATGCGCTGGCCGTGTGGTTTCGCCTGTTTCCATGTAGTCCTCTTGATGTTGGCTGGGCACGACGCAAATTGCGCCTTGCAAAACAGCTGCATATTCTGCGGAAAACTTATCGACAAGTCGATGCCTTCCAATGTCATATCACATATATGATGGACTCTGTTGTGGAAGCAGTGAAGAATGACGGCTAAATAACTGGCGTTGCCAAGAACGGATGGAGCGTATGAGTAATCAAGCAGGTCAGCAAACCAAGCGTCGGATTCATGAAATTGTCGAGCATCAGCTCCAAGACAATGCAAGTGGTATTGCCCTGACCGACTGCGTGCGGGCGCTAAGCTACACCGCCTTGTATCAAGCCGCCTGTGAGCTGAAACTGGTGTTCCTCCAGGCCGGTTTGCGCCCGGGAGACCGGCTGCTGTTGGTCGGTGAAAACGCTATTGTGCAGATTGCCGCAGTGTTTGCGGCCAGCATGCTCGACGCGACTGCGGTGATAGTGAACGCTAGGCTGACGGCATCCGAAGTCGATGCCATTCGGACGCACAGCCAGCCCCGCCTTGCCTTTTACACTATCGAGTCCTCACCCGACGCCAATGCGCATGCCCAGCGGCGCGGCGCGGCGGAGCATGAGATTGGCGGAGTAGGCAGGTTTGCACTGGATCAGGCCGATGAGCAGCTTCCTGCCGAACCCGTTCATGATGCAGCCGGCGATCAGGTCGCTGTCATGATTTATACGACGGGCACAACAGGCAGCCCCAAGGGCGTCATGCTGACCCATTCCAATTTGCTGTTTTCGTGCAGCACATCCAGTCGGTCGCGGTTCACTACGGCGCAAGACAGTATTTATGCAGCTCTACCCATTTCTCATGTCTACGGATTGACATCGGTTGTGTTGGCGGGATTGTGGGCGGGCGCCAAAGTCATGTTGGTGGCTCGCTTCAAGGCAGCTGAAGCGGCGCAAGCCTTAAGCGATGGCATCACGATATTCCAGGCTGTGCCGGCCATGTATTCCCAGTTGTTGACGTTGCACGAGACCTCTGCGGCAATCAAGGCGCCGGCCTTGCGTTTCATCTATATCGGCGGCGCGACCGTGGCACAGGCTACGGCGGATGGCTACACCCTGTTGTTGGG
>DATJCP010000111.1:0-5862 GCA_035514715.1 Candidimonas sp. | reverse complement strand
GTTCGGCCTGATTTCGCCGCTTGCTTGTGCTTCGGTCAATACCCGCATCAGAGGCGCGATATAACGCCTTTTCTGTTCGGCGATCAGGCCGGCGAATTCGTTGTCGGCGCTACGCCCTTCGCTCAACACCAGCGCGCATAGCCCTTTGCCGTCCTTGATCAGGTGTCTGAGGTGCTGGCGCACAACATATTGAAGCTGGGCGCGCGTGCCGTGTATGGATGGGACCTCGCGTTCGAGCTCCGTGCTGATCTCGTCGTACCAATCTTTGATGACCTGCATGCATAGCTCGCGCTTGCTGCTAAAGTAGGTAAATATCGTAGCTTCAGAGACTCCCAGGCGTTGCGCAATATCGATGGTTGTCGTTTTTTCGAAGCCGTTTTCGGCAAACACGGTACGTGCCATCGACAAGAGCGCAGCAACGCGCTTTTCGGATCGGGCGCTTAATTGAGTTCGTCTTGGTGGAGCCGCTGTTTTCTTATTCACTGGATTTGATTTGACTTGAGTTTTACTCAGGGTTCCGTTGCGAGTTCTTGTGCGGGCCAATGGCATTCAATATACTTGGTTATTCAGCATTTTTAAGTATAGATCAGAATATTTCATTCAGCCAAAATAGCAGTCATGCTCAGGGAAATGCCATGTTGCCAACAATGCCAGCAAGCTATGAAGATATTGTCGACCGATTCGATTGGGCGGTTCCCTCGCGCTACAACATTGGCGTGGATGCCTGCGCCAAATGGGCGGAACAAGATCCAGGAAGGCTGGCGCTGATCCATGTGAGTCCCGGTGGGGAAGCCAGGAACTATACGTTTGGCCAGATGCACGAGGACTCGAACAGGTTTGCCAACCTGCTGGCCAGCCGTGGGGTGGGGCAGGGTGACAGGGTTGGGGTGTTGTTGCCTCAAGATCCCGTAACCGCGATTGCGCATATTGGCGCCTACAAAGCGGGGTGTATAGCCGTGCCCCTGTTTTCGCTGTTCGGTGCCGAAGCGCTGCAATACCGGCTTGCTGATAGCGGGGCCAAGGTAGTTGTCACCAACAATGAAGGGATGGCCAAGCTGGCTGAAATACGCGATCGTTTGCCTGCTCTGGAAGCTGTCTTCAATATAGATGGCGCCTTGCCTGGCGCCCTGGATCTACGCCGGGAACTGGTTGGCTGCAGCAGCGAATTTTCACCGGTCGATACGGCTGCCGATGATCCTGCAGTCATTATTTATACCTCTGGAACAACGGGCCAGCCCAAAGGGGCTTTGCATGCCCATCGGGTGCTGCTCGGTCATTTGCCTGGGGTGGAAATCTCGCACAACCTTTTCCCCCATGAGGGCGACCGGATGTGGACGCCGGCAGACTGGGCCTGGATCGGCGGCTTGTTCGATGTGCTGCTTCCCGCCTGGCATCATGGTATTGCCGTTGTCGCTCACCGCTTTCAGAAGTTCACCCCTGAAGCCGCTTTCCAGCTTTTGCAGGACTACGGTATCCGTAATACCTTCTTGCCGCCGACGGCATTGAAAATGATGCGTTCTGTCGCGCATCCGGAAGATCGTTGGAATTACCGGCTGAGGTCAATCGCCAGTGGTGGCGAAACACTGGGGAGCGAACTGCTGGATTGGGGCAGGCGCACTTTCGGCCTGACAATCAACGAGTTTTATGGGCAGACGGAATGCAACATGACAGTTTCGTCGTGTGCTGATCTTATGCCGACCCGGGCCGGCGCCATCGGCCGTCCGGTGCCGGGTCATAGCGTTGCTATCGTTGATGGCGCCGGCCAGTTGGTCAAGTCTGGTGTCACAGGCAATATTGCGGTCCAGCGTCCTGATCCAGTCATGTTCCTGGGCTATTGGAATAACCCCAAGGCCACAGCAGCCAAATTCGCTGGAGACTGGTTGCTGACGGGTGATGTCGGCATGGTGGATGACGAGGGCTATATTCACTTTGTGGGGCGCGACGACGATGTGATCACCTCGGCGGGTTACCGTATTGGTCCCGGAGAAATCGAGGATTCGTTGTTGCAGCATCCCGCCGTCAAGATGGCCGCTGTCGTTGGTGCTCCCGACGCTCAGCGGACCGAAGTGGTGGTGGCGATTATTGTGCTGCATGATGGTCATGATTCTAGCGATGCCTTGAAACGCGAAATTCAAGAGCACGTGAAGGTCAGGCTTGCCGCGCATGAGTATCCGCGTGAAGTTTTCTTTGTCGATGAGCTGCCGATGACGACAACGGGCAAGGTAATACGCCGCGAGCTGCGCAATGCGGTGGCGCAGTGGCGCGCGGCAGAGGGGCGGTTTTAAGGAATGTGGCAAGCGCCGGGCGGGCGCGGCAGTAATGGCGTACGCCCGGCTTTTTCCATTACTGCCAAAGCGCGCATTTCGATTCGGCTTTTGTTGTGAAGGCTTCTTCACTTGGAACGGCCTGCACAATCTTTACGTAGTCCCATGGGTACTTGGATTCTGCGGGCGTTTTCACCTGCATCAGGTACATGTCGTACATCGTGCGGCCATCAGCGCGGATATATCCGTTCTTGATGTACATGTCGTTGATTTTCGTTTTCTTCATTTGTTGCAGGACTTTATCGGCATCGTCGCTGTCGATGGCTTTTACGGCGTTCAGATATTGCAGTGTTGCTGAATAGCCTGCGGCCTGGTTGCTGACCGGCATTTTGTTGAGTTTCTTTTCAAACCGCTTTGCCCATTTTCTGGATGCATCGTCCTGATCCCAGTACCAGTTGTCGACCAGGTACATGCCTTGGGTAAGTTCGAGTCCCAGGGAGTGGACGTCTGTTACGAACATGACCAGGCCGGCCAGTTTCATTGTTTTGGTCAGGCCGAATGCGTTTGCTGCCTTGATGGTATTGACGGTATCGCCGGTGGCGTTGGCCAAGCCAAGAATTTGTGCTTTGGAGCCTTGCGCTTGCAGGATGAACGAAGAAAAGTCCGATGCAGCCAGAGGGTGCTTGACTGAGCCAAGCACTTCACCGCCTGCTGCTTTGATGACCTTGGTCGTATCGGCTTCCAGCGAGTGGCCGAATGCATAGTCTGCCGTCATGAAGTACCAGGATTTGCCCCCTTGCTTAACGACAGCCGAGCCGGTGCCTTTGGCCATGGCGACGGTGTCGTAGCCATAGTGAACCGTGTAGGGTGTGCATTCTTCATTGGTAAAACGCGAGCTTCCGGTGGAGATGACAAAGAATGGTTTCTTTTTCTCGGCGGCCACCTTGGAGATTGCCAGGCTGGCTGCCGAGCTGGCGCCGGACATCAGTATGTCTACGCCTTGTTGGTCCAGCCATTCACGCGCCTTGCTGGATGCGATGTCGGTTTTGTTCAAGTGGTCAACGTAGATCAGTTCGATTTTTTTGCCATTCAGCGTACCGCCGAAATCCTCAATGGCCATGTTGATGGCTTCTATGTGTCCTTTTCCGGAAATATCAGAATAGATGCCTGAGAGATCGGTGATCAAGCCGATTTTTATTGTGTCCCCTGAAATTTCTGCTGTTGCCGAACCTGCCATGCCAAGCGCGATAATTGCTGGCAGTATTGAAATGCCTTTTTTCAGCTTCATGATGCTTGTCTCCGTATTTTTGGTCTTAGCCGCGCCGTTGTGGATTGGGCTGCGTGCAGTCGTTGTAGGCTAAGTAATACTCAAAAATAAGTCAATAAGATAATTGGGCTTGGTGGAGGTTCGTCCTGGTTTGGGGTGCTTTTTTAAGTGGCGCTCAATTTCTGGGTGTGAGCTTGGCTTGATGGTGCGCAGGAGTGGGTGGGCAATAGATGGAATCGCCGGGCAAAGAAAAAGGGCCTACATGGAATCCATGTAAACCCTTGATTTCTTTTCTGTTGCGGTGGTGGTCGGGGCGATAGGATTCGAACCTACGACCCTCTGGTCCCAAACCAGATGCGCTACCAGGCTGCGCTACGCCCCGAACTGCTTACAACTCACAACAGCCAGCTACTATAACACATAAAAAATGATCATGCTGCATTTATCGTACGATTATTATCTTGATTGCCAAAAACAGGGTAGCGCTCCACGCTGAGCTTGGCGATTCTGCGGCCTTCCAGCTGTAGGATGCGGAATCGAAATTCGTTGTGGGCCTGGGTCAGGGTGACTTCGTCGCCAACTTCGGGCAAGCGTCCAAACTGGCGCAGCAGATAGCCGGCGACAGTGCTGTATTCATCCGACTCTTCTATCAAGCCTTCTACGTTCAAGGTTTGCTCGAAGTGATGCATATCGGTGGCGCCGTCGACAATCCAGCGGTTTTCTCCGTCGATGATGATGTCTGGCGTTTCGTCCTCGTCGGGGAAGTCGCCGGCGATGGCCTCGAAAACATCGATGGGCGTAACCAGCCCTTCAACGGTGCCGAATTCATTGATGACAAGAACCAACTGCCCACGCGCCGCCTTGAGTGTTTCCATCAGATCCAGGATGCGGACTGTTTCGTGCACGATAATGGCTGGGCGGAACCCTTTTTCGTTCAAGGTTTTGTGCACGATCAGGTCGGCGATCATGTCTTTGGCGCGGCCTATGCCTACGATGTCGTCGAGCGAGCCACGGCATACTGGAAAGAAACCATGGGGCGAACCGCTGATCTCCTGGCGTATGGATTCAGGATCGTCGTTCAGGTCTATCCAGGTGATATCCGTGCGAGGCGTCATGATGGAGTGCACGTTGCGGTCTGCCAGCCTTAGCACGCCGCTGACCATGTTGCGTTCTTCCACGGCAAAAGGCATATTGGCGTGGCCTGCAGTCATGTCGTTGGCGGTTTCGTCGTTGGATGGCGGGCGTTTGCCCAGCATGCGCAAAATACCTTCCGCTGTGCGCTCGCGCATGGGGCGCGGCGAGTCCATATTTATCAGGTTGCGTCTTGCCACCTGATTCAAGGTTTCGATGATCACCGAGAAACCGATAGCAGCATATAGATAGCCCTTGGGCACCTTGAAGCCGAAGCCTTCAGCGACAAGGGCAAAGCCTATCATCAGTAAAAAGCCCAGGCACAAAATCACAACAGTGGGGTGGGCGTTGACGAAGCGAGTCAACGGCTTGGATGCGACCAGCATGATGCCGATGGCAATGATCACGGCGGCCATCATGACTTCTAAACGGTCGACCATGCCGACAGCAGTGATGACGGCGTCCAGCGAAAACACGGCATCCAGGACGACAATTTGCGTGACGATGACCCAGAATCCGGCGTACATGCGCGAGCCTGACAGATTCGACGCCTTGCCTTCGACGCGCTCGTGCATTTCCATGGTTCCTTTGAAAACCAGGAAGAAGCCGCCAGCAATCAGGATAAGGTCGCGTCCTGAAAAGCCCAGGGAACCAACGGAGAATAGGGGTTCGGTAAGCTTGAACAGCCAGGAAATGGCCGAAAGCAGTGCCAGGCGCATGATGAGCGCTAGCGATAGGCCTATGACGCGGGCTCGGTCGCGTTGTTCGGGCGGAAGCTTGTCCGCCAGAATGGCAATGAAAATCAGATTGTCGATTCCTAGAACGATTTCCAGGACGACCAATGTCAACAAGCCGACCCACATGGTGGGGTCAAGCAGCAACTCCATTAGAATACTTCCAGTAATAAAAAACTGATTATAGAGATATTTTGCTGATTTTTTTGTCTGCTTTGCATGCAGTTAGCTAAATTCAGCACTTTGTAAGGATGTAATTTGCCTTGTTTTTCCCATGATTTGGATGGATTATGGAGTGGTGGGCAGAATACCGGCAGGGCCGCTGTCCCGGTTTCGGATGGCGGATTCACTCATCAGACAAAATCAGGACGAGACAGATCATGGGAAAGAAATTGTTGATGTTGGTTGGCGATTATGCCGAGGACTACGAAACGATGGTGCCGTTTCAGACATTGTTGGCCGTTGG
>DATJCP010000110.1:0-3812 GCA_035514715.1 Candidimonas sp. | reverse complement strand
AAGGCTGCACCAGAAACGGCGGTGGAAATTCCGAGAACTGCTGACAATACAAGTAAACGCGTTCCAAACATAAGTTACTCACACGGATAACGATGGTTCTCTGAAACCAAATGATTTCAAATTGACTCTAATGTAACATAATACTACCGTGAGGAAGCATATTCTTGAGATTGATCAAGAATCCGACATGCGGGCTCGGATATGCTGGTGCGGTTACAAGCCACTAAAATAATGGAGACAACATGGACGGCCGCCAAAAATCCGCATTCGATCTTCCTGAAGATGTCGCTAGAAAGCTGCTTCAAGAAACTGACGCCGAAGCGCTTGCAACAGGTTCAAGCGACAAGCCGCTTTTCGCCCTTAAACTCGATATCCTCAAAAGAAAAACGCGCGAGTATTGGGAAAAGGCAGCTGACTGACGGGCCTACTTCGCAGTACTTATCCCCATCATCTGTGAATAACTCCATGGATAACACGGGGACAGCTAGAAAAATCCCAGCAAATACGGGCCTTACGGATCCTTGAACGATTCAAGGCCCTTACACCGGGATTACGACTGCCGGGTCATCATCAGCCGCAGCATTGTCAAAGCTTGACAGTCAAAAAACATAGATCACCCTACAATTTCCGGGTATCCTGTAATAAGCAAAGACTAATGAGGCCGAGAAAAATCCATGCATCCACTACACAAAAAGACGAAAACAAAACGAATGTAATTTGCCCTTTCTGCCTCCGGCTGCCACTAGGAACCGGCGGGGTTCCTCCCCATCTCCATATGCAGCGACAGGAAACAGAACCGCTCCAAAAATACGACGGGGATTTTGAACAGCAATATATTTGCAGCGCATGCAATACCATCTGGCTGCGACGCACCGATAAGTGGGGCTCGGATTGCGGCTTCAGATTGCAGCCTTAATCGAAAACCGGCATAGCACGGCCAAAACAACACCAAACATTTCAGCTTGACGCTTGCTTGCCCAATAAACATACTGCCTTGTTTCTATTAATAACAAGTATGAACGGACATGAAGCTTAGCTTGGCCCCATGGGCATTATCTGGTGGTGCAGCCGTATCGGTAGGCTTTGCCCGTTTTGGCTATGCACTGATCCTACCCGCCATGCAAACCGATCTGCATTTGAATTATGCAGAAGCGGGCTGGCTGAACACCGCCAATTCCCTTGGGTACTTGTTCGGCGCCCTGCTGACTATCTACTTCGTGTCTAAATTGGGCAATCGGACGCTTTTTACCGGTGGCATAATCCTGACCACCCTGTCATTGCTGGCCAATGGCATGACGCACGACTTCCAACTTCTGACTCTATTTCGTTTCCTGGCGGGCTTTGGCGCCGCCGGAACCTTCATTTGCGGCGGCGTACTATCTGGAGTGCTCGGTACACGCGCCATTGTCATATTCTTTAGCGGCGGCGGCATCGGCATGCTGCTTACCGGCGCGGTGCTTCCCTGGCTGTTCAGCTATACCGGCGCGGCTGCCTGGCCGTTGGCCTGGTTGGCAATCGGTGCAATCTGCATCCCCCTTTCAATCGCAGCGGCCAAGGCCGCACGCACTATTGCCGAACCCACGGTTCCAGGCCTGACGGCAAGTTGGCCATGGCAACAATGTACGGCTGAGCTTATTGCCTATCTGTTCTTCGGGCTGGGTTATATCGCGTATATGACTTTCATGGTCGCCTGGGTCAAACAGCATATAGCTGATGCGGCACGCCTTGCCAGCACCACCTCCGTCATGTGGATCATCCTGGGAACAATGACGCTGGTTGCGCCGTTACTATGGCAGCGCCTGTTCAACGGCCGTCGCGACGGCAAGCCCATGGGGCTTACCTTGCTTGCACTGGCACTGGGCGCCGCACTGCCTTTGATCATGCCGAACCTGGCTGGCATCTGGCTTTCCGCCTTACTTGTGGGCAGCAGCGTATTCATGGTGCCGTCGGCCGTTACAGGCTTTATCAAATCCAACCTTCCCGCACCGGCCTGGGGCAATGCCATGGCCATAGCAACCAGTCTTTTCGCCATCGGCCAGGCCATAGGGCCTGTGGCATGCGGCTGGGTCAGCGACATGACCGGCTCACTATCGACCGGCCTCGGGGCATCGGCTGCGGTATTACTCGTTGCCGCACTCCTGGCCTTGTACCAGAAACCGCTAATAGACAAACAACGATAGCTGATAAACCAGGACTGGCTTGTGATTCTTCCTGGAACTTATCCCCACATTCTGTGCATAACCCTAGGGATAACCCGAACTCAGATAGCAGAACACTAATAACCATGCGCTTCTTAGGTTCTTTGAGCGAACAACAGTCATCTTGGGTTGAAAAGGCAATACATACCGAATGAAGTAAACTTGGCGGCCTTCACTTTGCCTTTCGAGATTTCCCCTATGTTGATAAAAGCCCTGCGTATTGGCCTTGGCCAGTTGATCGTACTTGGCGACGCCGTCAGCCGCCCGCGCCCTCAACGCCGCTCGGCCCAAGGCCAGGCAATGGTCGCCAAAGAGGCCGCCAACCTATCGCTTTACCAGTTTCACGCCTGCCCATTCTGCGTCAAAACACGGCGTGCCCTGCACCGCCTGAATGTACCGGTAACGCTACACGATGCAAAAAATGATCCTGTGCAACGCGAACGCTTGCTGACCGGCGGTGGCAAGGTCAAGGTGCCATGCCTGCATATCGAGGAAGAAGGTCAGTCCCGCTGGATGTATGAATCCAACGAGATCATCGCCTATCTGGAACAACGCTTCGCCAAGATTGCCTGATTTACATCCCAGCAAGCTCTACCAACCGGAGCAACGCTGGGCTCACAACGACTCAACGATATCGTTCTCGTGATCTGTCTCGTGACCGGACACCTTGCCGAGTACCGTCCAGCGATACCAGTTTGTCTCCATGCGGTCTCGCGTCCCGCTGACGATATATCCAACACATGGATATTGCGGATGCGGCCCATCATTCTCTATTTTTGTGACGAAGGTTAAACGGCCTTCACGCGAAAGATAAATGCCTGGCGTATTAATGCGGTTTATTTGCTTAGTCATGAAAACATTCTCCGCAAAACGATAAGCCGTAAAAAAGGCCCCGTGCCTATGGGACGAATTCTCGCATAGACAGACGGACAAAACCGTCTCTTAACATCAAGAAATGTAAATAACCCGCTGCGGCACCGAAATGCCAAGCTTACCCCAATGCAGCCTTGATCAAAGGCCAAAGAAATATAACCAGCAGCCCGACTATTGGCAACCACCAACCAGGGCGCCTTGCCTTGTACAACGCAACCGTGCTGACCCCGGTCACCCCGACAAGCAGCACAACCATAATAACCATTTGTACAATTTGGGCAGTCGTCATGAGTTGTGAACCTTGAACATGTAAAAACGACGATTAAAAGCAAAAAGCCACCAATTAAGGTGGCTTGAAATTGCTGATTGCAGAGCGATGTACTGGTGGGTTGTGACAGGCTCGAACTGTCGACCGACGGATTAAGAGTCCGCTGCTCTACCAACTGAGCTAACAACCCATATCCTGCAAAGAAAAAGATTCTACCTCGAAAAATGCCGCTGCGCCAAAAAAAGCTAAAAATTTCTACAGAAAATAGCCAGAATGCAGCAAAAAAGCGCAGACGCAATGAGCATCTGCGCTTTAATCAAGGCCTATTTTTTTTCGCGATACGCATCATGACAGGACTTGCAGCTTTTTCCAACTTCGCCAAATGCAACCCTGAATGCATCAAAGTCGCCGGCGTCGGCTGCAACGGTAAGTTTACCCATGCCTGTATTGAACTTGTCTTGCGCCTGCTTGAA
>DATJCP010000109.1:0-1688 GCA_035514715.1 Candidimonas sp. | reverse complement strand
TGGTTCATGCGGCGTGCGGGGGAGGTCGCGGGGCGGAGGTCCAAAAAAGGCCTGAGTGATGAAACGCAACGAATAGGCAACGCTGAAGATGCTGGCGATGACGGCGGCAATGGGTAAGCCGAAACGCATCGTTCCGTTGTCGCTGACGAACACCGTTTCAGCGAAGAACATTTCTTTTGAGATAAAGCCATTGAGCAGCGGCACGCCGGCCATGGAGGCTGCGGCGACGACAGCCAGCGTGGCGGTGATAGGCATGCTTCTGTACAGGCCTGATAGCCGGGTCAGGTCGCGGGTGCCGGTTTCGTGGTCCACGATGCCTGCCGCCATGAACAATGATGCCTTGAAGGTGGCGTGGTTGATCATGTGGAATACGGCGGCGACCAACGCCAGTTCGGTGTTCATGCCCAACAGCAGCGTAATCAGCCCCAGATGGCTGATGGTGGAGTAGGCCAGCACCCCTTTCATGTCGAGCTGGAATGTGGCGGCATAAGCGCCAAGCACTAGGGAACACAGCCCCGCGCCGCCGATGATCCAGGCCCATTCCGGGGTGCCCGCCAGCACAGGCCAGAAGCGCGCCAGCAAGAAAACCCCGGCTTTGACCATGGTGGCTGAATGCAGGTAAGCCGAAACTGGAGTGGGCGCCGCCATGGCATTGGGCAGCCAGACGTGGAAGGGGAATTGGGCGCTTTTGGTCAGAGCGCCCAGCGCGACGAGCACCAGCATGGTGGTGTACCAGGGGTGCGAACGTATCAGGTCACCCGATGCCAGGACGATATCCAGGTCATAGCTACCCACGACATGGCCCAGCATCAGCATGCCCGCCAACAGGCACAGGCCGCCGGCGCCGGTGATCGTCAGCGACATGCGTGCCCCGCGGCGCGCGTCCAGCCTGTGATGCCAATAGGCAATCAGCATGAAGGAGGAAAGGCTGGTTAGCTCCCAGAATACGACCAGTTGAATCAGGTTGCCCGACAGCACAACGCCCAACATTGAGCCCATGAACGCCTGGAAGAAGGCGAAAAAGCGCGGCACCGGGTCTTGAGGCGAAAGGTAGTAGCGGGCATACAAGACAATCAGCGCGCCCATGACGGTGATAATCATGGAAAACAGCCATGAATAGCCATCCATGCGCAGGGTGAAATTGACGCCAAGGCTGGGCATCCAGGGGATGACGGTTTTCACTACATTGCCGTCGGCAACATGGGGAAACTGGACGAAAGCCAAAACGCCACAGGCTATTGCGACAAACCCGGCTAGCCAGGCCTCAAGCTTTTGTGCATTGGAAGGCAACAGCGCAGCAATTATGCTGCCTGCAAAGGGCAGGGCAAGAATGAAAACTAAGGACATCAGGGGCTGGGCGTCTTGTATGAATGAATCTAACCCTAATAATACGATATGTTGCATTAAGCTTCGTGAAAGTTAGATGGCGATTCAGGGTGGTATTCTGTTTTTACCTTGGCCAGGTTTGTGTTCTTACTTGATTTAGGTCAAAAAACTTTTTGCTGTACACGTCACAATGTCATATTGTGAAGCAGACCGTATGCGAGTTGGCCTGCATGCGGGCGCCACAGTCGGGCGTTAGCCATAATCGGAACCAGACAATGAATGACGCTACCTCCCAGGCTCAAGCCAATCTAAATACTTTTGCCTTTCCCGATATCGAAATCTCGGAAGCGCTGATACGCCGC
>DATJCP010000108.1:0-2877 GCA_035514715.1 Candidimonas sp. | reverse complement strand
GGTGCAAATCGCTGGGCCTACCGGCGCTTTCATCGTCATCCTGGCTGGTGTAGTGGCGCAGTATGGCGTCGATGGCCTGCAGATCGCCACCTTGATGGCGGGCATCATCCTTCTGTTATTTGGTGTAGCCCGCCTTGGCGCCGTCATCAAGTTTATTCCAGCACCGGTCATAGTCGGCTTCACGGCGGGTATCGGTGTCGTAATCTGGGTAGGGCAGTGGAAGGATTTTTTCGGCTTGCCAGCCGTCGGCGGTGAACACTTTCACCAAAAGCTTTGGCAGTTGTTGCAAGTGCTGCCCCAGTTTGACTGGGCTACGACAGCCCTGGCTTTGATCGCCTTGTTCCTGGTGATCTTTACACCCCGCATACCAGGCATCTCGCGCGTGCCAGGTCCCTTGGTCGCGCTTCTGGTCGTGACGCTTATTCAGGCTGTTTTTCAGTTTCAAAGCGTAGCTACCATCGGCAGTACTTATGGCGAGATTCCGCGCGGCTTGCCGACATGGCAGTTTCCGGAAATTACCTTGTCGCGGCTTGTGGAACTGATCGGCCCGGCCTTTGCCATTGCCATGCTGGGCGCTATCGAGTCATTGTTATCGGCCGTTGTGGCAGACGGAATGACGGGGGGGCGGCATAACTCCAATCAGGAGCTGGTGGGCCAGGGGTTGGCCAATATTGTGGCGCCTTTGTTCGGCGGGATTGCCGCAACAGGGGCGATAGCGCGCACCGCCACCAATATCCGCAATGGCGGCACCAGCCCGATTGCCGGTGTCGTTCACGCGCTTACCTTGGTGGTGGTTCTGCTATTTCTGGCTCCGCTGGCGGCCAATATTCCCTTGGCCTGCCTGGCGGCAATTCTGTTTATCGTTGCCTGGAACATGAGCGAGCTGCGCCACGTTATTAAAATGGTAAAGCGTGCCCCACGAGCCGATGTCGTCATTTTATTGGTCACGTTTTGCCTGACTGTTTTTGCTGACCTAGTAGTGGCGGTAAATATAGGTGTAGTACTGGCCATGCTGCACTTCATGCGCCGCATGGCGGAAAGCGTAGTAGTTCGTCGTCAAGAAGGCCTGGCCTTGGATAAAGAACTGGCCTTCGATGGTTTACATCATTTGCCAGCGGGGGTGCTGGTTTACGGGATAGAAGGCCCATTCTTCTTTGCCGCTGTCGAAGCCTTCGAGCGTGCCCTGGCCGATACCCACAACGATCCTCAAGTGCTTATCATTCGCCTGGGGCATGTTCCATTTATCGATGCAACGGGTTTGCAAACCTTGGAAGAAGTGGTGCAGGATCTGCTGGCCAGGGGCGTGCGGGTAATCTTGACCGAAGCCAATACGCGTGTTCATCATAAGTTGGACAAAATGGGCTTGTTTGAAAAGCTAGGAAAGGAAAACTATTTTGAGACCTTTCCGCAAGTGATTGCCATTTTGCTGCAGGCCGAAGCGGTGTGAGGCCGGTTTATCTGATTACAGGCCAGGCTATAGGCAACTTATAAGAAGCAGGTTTGCGCGTTTGTTTATATAGAGGCTAGTTGCCGCTCCAGTGTGGCTTTCAGGCTAAGGGTAAACATTTCCCCGGATGGCAACGGCGTTTCGCACAGTTCGTGCAACGAGGCAATGCGCTCGCTCGTATAGCGCTTGTCGCTGCCCAACGCCTGCTCGAAAGCATTGGCCTGGGCGGTGACTGCAACAACATCCACCGCAGCCAATATCAAGGCATGAACCAGCACAATTTGCATGGTGTTTTTGGTGTCGGTACAGGTGTGGCTACGCCATAGCTGTGCCGTACCGGCCACTTTTCTGGCGGCGTCGCTGTTGCCTACCGCCAGGTTAAAGCGACCGTCGCAAAAGGAGCCTTCCACCGCCTGCGGATGGCTGGCAATACCGTATTCCTTCAACGCTTGGCTGATTACTCGGCATATCAGCAGGTAGGCTTCTTCGGAGTGATCTAATGGCTTGCCTGGCACGGCATAGGCTAGGCTAAGGTTGAGAATGCCGAGGCCTTGTGGAACGATACCGCCGCCGGACTGGCGCACTGTGACCGGCCAGCCCTGGAGCGCAAAGCGTTCGCAGGCAGTGGTAAAAGTGTCGAACCGCCGATAGGTGCGCGGCACAACCAGGCCCTGGCGGGATTCCCATACGCAGGCCGACGGGCCGCTTTGCGCTGCAAGCTCGATCAGCGATTCGTCAAAGCGCGCGTCGTGTTCCGGGTCAGCGTGAAAAGGTAACAGTTCGAAGGGCATAGAGGCATGAATGTATCACGGCAAGTATGCCTTGCGATCCTGCCAACAAGGTTGGCAGGATCTTCGAGGTTTACAGGAATAACGAGATTTCCGGCACGTATGTGACCAGCATTAGCACCAGGATCATGGCGATCAGGAATGGCCAGGCCGCTGCGGCGACCTTGCCTATGCCGACTTTGGCAATACCGCTTGCGACAAACAGGTTGACCCCTACAGGCGGTGTAATAAAACCGATGGCAAGGTTCATTACCATGATGACGCCAAAATGTATTGGGTCCACGCCTAGCTTGACAACTAGTGGCAGCAGGATGGGAGTCAGGATGACAATGGCGGCAAGGGCCTCCATGAAGACGCCGATCCAGAGCAGGAAGCAGTTGATCAGCAACAAAATAATGATTTTGTTGGATGAGATGCTAAGAATGGCAGTGGCAATCGTTTCAGGGATTTGTTCGATGGTCATGATGTTGCCAAACATCGTAGCCATTGCCATCAGCACGATCACGATGGATGAGGTCATCGACGATTCTATGCAGCACTGCCATAGGCTTCGGAGTGTCATTTCCTTGTAGATGAAAAGCCCTACCAGCAGGCCGTATAGCGCAGCAACAGCGGCTGCCTCGGTGGGCGTCATGATGCCGC
>DATJCP010000107.1:0-6951 GCA_035514715.1 Candidimonas sp. | reverse complement strand
GGGAAGTCCCGAAAGGGACCGCAGCGAGGATTCGCCAGGCCCACCCCAGCTCGCTGCGCCGCATAAGAAAAGATGAGGCCCACATAAGAAAAGATGAGGCCCATATAAGAACGATAATTTCGTCACAAGAATAACAACGACAGCGCACAAAAAAGCCGTTGCCACCTAACGGCAGCAACGGCATACGAAACAAGCTTTAGACCAGAAACCCGACGCTTACTCCGCTAAAGCCTCCGCCGGCGCATTCACCAAATGCCGATTCACCGCGCCAAGAATCGCCGTAAACGACGCAGTCACGATATCGCCATGAATCCCGACACCGAAACCTGTAGGCGAATCACCCACCCGAACCTCGACATAACAAGCCGCCCGAGTATCTGTACCTATGCCAATCGCATGCTCGTGGTAATCCATAATCTTGACATCAGCATCCAGCGCATTCACAAACGCAGAAATTGCGCCGTCGCCCTTGCCGACCAAATGACGCACCTCGCCGTTTTCCTCAAGTTCGACCTCGATGGCAAACTGCTGGCCGCTTGCCGCCTTGGGATCGCCAGTAATGCGGTGACGGATCAACTTCCAGGGCTGATCCCGATCCAGGTATTCCTCGGTGAAAATATCGAATACCTTCGCCGCCGTAACTTCAGATCCCGTTTCATCCGTAACCCGTTGAATGGCTCGGCTGAATTCGATCTGCAGACGGCGGGGCAAGACCAGGCCGTGTTCCTGTTCAAGCAAATACGACACGCCGCCCTTACCGGACTGGCTATTGACGCGGATCACCGCATCGTAGCTGCGGCCCAGATCGGCGGGGTCGATTGGCAAGTAAGGCACTTCCCACAATGTGTTCGGCTCGCGCTGGGCAAAACCCTTCTTGATGGCATCCTGGTGCGAACCCGAGAATGCGGTAAAGACCAAGTCGCCAGCATACGGGTGGCGTGGGTGTACCGGCAATTGATTGCAGTACTCTACACAGCGGCGTACTTCGTCGATATCGGAGAAGTCCAAACCGGGGTGGATGCCCTGGGTGTACAGGTTCAATGCCAAGGTGACCAAGTCCACGTTGCCGGTGCGCTCGCCGTTACCGAACAGGCAGCCTTCAATACGGTCGGCCCCGGCCATGACGGCAAGTTCGGCCGCGGCCACGGCTGTGCCGCGGTCATTGTGCGGGTGCACGCTAAGCACGATGCAGTCGCGCTGTTCCAGATTGTTGTGCATCCATTCGATCTGGTCTGCGTACATATTGGGCGTAGTCGCTTCTATGGTTGCAGGCAGGTTGTAGATGATCTTGGATTCAGGCGTGGGCTGCCAGGCTTTGGTTACGGCGTTGCAAACTTCCAGGGCAAACTCAGGTTCGGTCGTGCTGAACACTTCTGGCGAGTACTCATAGCGCCAGTAGGTTTCAGGGTGCTGATTGGTGAGCTCCTTGACCAGGCGGGTGCCTTCCAGGGCAATTTGCTTGACTTCGTCTTTGCTCATGCCAAAGACGATTTTGCGAAATGCCGGTGCGCAGGCGTTGTACAAGTGGATGATGGCTTGCTTGGCGCCGGCGGCCGATTCCACCGTGCGGCGGATCAGGTCTTCGCGGGACTGGGTCAGTGCAATGATCGTGACATCATCGGGAATGCGGTTTTCGTCGACCAGCATGCGCACGAAATCGAAGTCGGTCTGCGAGGCCGAGGGAAAACCCACTTCGATTTCCTTGAAGCCGATTTTCACCAGTTGCTCGAAAAAGCGCAATTTGCGTTCGACGCTCATGGGTTCGATCAACGATTGATTGCCATCGCGCAGGTCAGTGCTCATCCAGATAGGAGGATGGGTAATGCGCTTGCTGGGCCACGTACGTTCAGAGAAATCGCGTGCGAATGGAACGAACGGACGATACTTGTCGGAAGGATTGGAGATCATGAAGGCACCTATTTCAACTTGGATATTATTTAACGCAATCACCGGAGCATCTGGGGCAGAGCTCGTGAATAACAACGGTGATGTTAGGAAACAATGTGGCTGGTACAGGCTGCCGAACTGCCACTAGACGCTAGGTCCGGCAACCGATCGGTAGTAGCAGCGATAGGGCTAGGGAGGTGACAAGCAGGCGCAAGGAACCGCGCTGAACACGCAATGCGACACCGGCAGCGTTGCTGCGGGCATAGGCATTAGAGGAGAAAGCGTGTTCGGGTGTCATAGCCTATAGTCAAACATATTTTTTTTAATTCTGCAACTTTTATTGTTCAGTTTCCAGACTGACTGATTTGTCGATAAGCGTAGTATGACGTCTGGCCAAGGTGATTTTGGCTGCGCGGCCCCAACGCAATTCATGCAGGGTGCGTTGCAAATCGCCCACGGTTATGGGGTTGCGCCGGTCATGCCATACCCATCGCAGCACTTCCAGGGCTGGATCGGATAGTTCGTGCGCGAGCATGGCAATGGTTGTTTCGCTGACTTGCTTCATGCGTATGCGCCGTTGTGTGCTTTGCACAAACCCGTATACAAAATAGGCAATAATAAGGGTACAGAGCGCTACGACCGCCCACCAGAAGAAGGGGTTGTATTGTTTTAGCAGTGCGATGGCCTGAACTCCAAGCGCGTGCAAGCCGCCATAATCAATGTCTCGTCCAAAGGCCACTAGCCGGTTAAGCAGGTCATACCAAATCAGGGCTACCAGGGCAATAACCACGATACACGTGATTTTTTGCGTGGCAGTCAGTTTCAGCAAGGTATTGCGTAACAGGGCGGTGTCTTGGCGGGTAGGCTGTTGGGTATTTGCTTTCATATAACTTATTTTAACTATGCAATCGCGTCAGTCTTTAGAACTTCGTCAGCAACAGCAATTGGCATTGACTCCTCAGCTGCAGCAGTCAATACGATTTCTGCAGTTGTCGGCGCAAGAGCTGGAGCTTGAACTGGCCCAGGCCGTGCTTGAAAACCCCATGCTGGAGCATGAGGAGGAGTATGACACCGATGCCGCCGATACGGTAGCGCAGCAGGCCGCTGAAGACCGCTGGCCGCAACTGGGTTCGTCCAATCGGGCCAGTAATAATAATGCCGACGATGAGCCTACCCGCCCTGAATCGGCACTGGCTGAAACCTTGCAAGACCATTTGTTGCAGCAGTTGCACTTGACGCGAGCCCAGCCTCGGGACTGCGCACTGGTGACTTTGCTCATCGAGGAATTGGATCAAAACGGCTATTTACCTACGCCGCTGGATGAAATCGTCCAGTATTTGCCGCAGGAACTGGAGGTGGACATCGACGAGCTGCATGCCGCCCTGCGCTTATTGCAGTCGTTTGACCCACCAGGCGTGGGGGCGACGTCTTTGGCCGATTGCTTGTGCCTGCAGCTTAAGCATTTGCGGCCCATGTCAGATGAATCCATACCGGCAGACATTCTGGCTTGTGCCGATCAAATTGCCCGCCATCATTTAGGGGTGCTTGCCTCGGGCAATCTGGCTCGGCTGCGCGAAGCGCTGTCGTGTGATCAGGAAACCTTGCGGGCGGCGCATGCCTTGTTGTTGCGCCTGGAGCCCAGGCCTGCGCGCAATTGGGCCACGTCTGTTGCCGATTACGTGACCCCGGATGTGATAGTGCAGAAAGTAAAAGGTCGTTGGCAGGCCCGCTTGAACCCTGCTGTTGTTCCCAAGCTGCGCATCAATTCGGTGTATGAAAGCCTGATGGATAAAGCGCCTGCCTCACCGGCAATGCAAGGGCAGCTTCAGCAGGCGCAAGGCTTGATCAAAAGCACGCATCAACGTTTTGTCACAATTCTTCGGGTCATGCAGGCGATCGTCGACAGACAGGGCGATTTTTTTGAGAAAGGCGTGCAGGCGATGCGACCGCTGCTATTGCGCGATATTGCGCAACAGCTTGAACTGCATGAATCCACGGTATCGCGTGCCACGCGGCAAAAGTATGTGCAAACGCCATGGGGTGTTTTTGAGCTGAAGCGGTTTTTCGGGACCGCCTTGCAAACCGACGATGGTGAAACGACTTCTGCGACGGCAGTACGTTCCCTGATACTCAAGCTTGTGAGCGAAGAGTCGAATAAAAAACCGCTGTCGGATAACCAGATAGCCTTGCATTTGGCCGAGCAGGGTGTGGTTATTGCGCGTCGCACCGTGGCCAAGTACCGCGAGGCGGCAGGGATCGAGCCAGCCATTTTGCGCAAGGCGCGTGCCGCCCTGGAATCGTCTTAATCCAACAAATCAGGCAGTTGTAGGTAAAAGTTTGTTAAATGAGATTGATTTTCATCTTGATTGGGATGATAATTATTCGCATGTATATTTGTATCTGCAATGCCATCACAGAGCGCCAAGTCCAATCGGCTGTAGCCGACGGTGCTGCCACTATGTCCGATCTCCAAGGTCAGCTTGGCGTGGCGACATGTTGCGGCTGCTGCGCCGAAACCGCTGTCGAGTATTTACCCGGTGGGCGTTATGCCGGGCAGGCGACTGTACGCCACGAGGCGGGAACACTGGTCGCCGAGGCGGCCAACGATGTCAGCCTGGTCGAAAGCCCTATGATGACCGCTGTCGCGGTACGCCGCGCCTGACATATGTCGTGACAATTTAAAGGGGTGCTGCCGCACCTCTTTTGCTGTTTTCGTTTTGCGTTGATACTTCGCCCAAAAACTTGATAAAACCGCTATGGCCGGTCAGCCATATCCGCATGATGCTTACGTATGCAGTCTAAGTGCGCGTAACGACAGCAATAAACCAATTCATTCCCATTCTCAAGCATAGGCGTGTAAAGCCTGCCTGTCCGATTTCCTGCCCTGTCAAAAGGCTGAAAATCGGACATCGGCATGGTAGCCTTATAGACGAAACAAGCTGCGGCCTGGTGTTGCACATCTCGGGTAACCGCTATCGATGCCGTTATCGACTCTCATTTTTGCTCAGGAGTATGGCCATGAAAGGCGACAAAACTGTTATTCAGCATTTGAATGCGCAACTTAAAAACGAACTCACCGCGATCAATCAGTATTTTTTGCATGCCCGCATGCTGAATCACTGGGGCTTCAATAAGCTGGGCAAGCATGAATACGATGAGTCCATCGGCGAAATGAAGCATGCAGACCGCTTGATCGAGCGCATTTTCACGCTTGACGGCCTACCTAACCTGCAAGACCTGCATAAGCTGATGATAGGCGAAAATGTGCCGGAGATCCTGTCTTGTGACCACAAGCTGGAAAGCGGTGCGCAGGCTACTGTGAAAGAAGCCATGGCCTATTGCGAATCCATACGTGATTATGTTTCGCGCGACTTGTTCCAGGACATTCTTAACGATACCGAAGAGCATATCGACTGGCTGGAAACCCAGATGGAACTGGTCGATAAAGTGGGACTGCAGAACTATCTGCAATCCCAAATGGGTGAATTAGGCGAATAAGTATCGATCTTAGAAGCTCTTGGCTGGGCAGTCGCGTACGCGGCCCCAGGCATTATTCGGTTCGCAGTACTTATTGCGGGCCGCCCAGGAGCAGCTAGGCCGATCGAAAAAGCCTTGAGCACTGCAGGCCTGCAATTCCTGGCGTAAGCTGGCTTGCCAGGCTTGATTGTTTTGGGCTGGTGCAGTTGCGCTTGCCACAGGTGGCGGCGGCGGTGGAGCGACTTCGATAGGTTGCAAGGGCTGGGCTTCAGTAAAGTTGCTGGCCCCAAGGCCCAGGTCGCCGACATCGGCAATCCCTTTGAAATTCTGACTCCCCGAAGCGGCAATTTGCACCGCTTCGTCCATGGTGATGGTGGTTGTCGCCAGATCGATCGTGGCTGTGGATTTGGTTTCGTCCAGGGATTTTTCGGGTATCTGCCATGCGATCTGCGCCGGTGTGCCGGGTACGCCCTGCTGGCCGTTGACCAGCGGCTGAGGCGGTTGGGCAACAAAGGGCAGGCCGTTGGCGTCAAGCACCGGTACTGCTGAGAGCTCGGGTGATTCGTCAATGGGTGGGGTGGCCGGGCCATGCGCCACCAGCCAGTTGCCCAACTGCAGGCCGCCCCAGGCTGAAGCGCCTGCGGCTACTAACAAAATTGCTAAGATAAAACGCCAGGACATTATTACCCTCTGTCTGGAAAAGGAAGCCCAGTATATAAGCTGGGCCCTTTGGGAAAAAGCAGGCGGCTCGGTTGCCGTTTATGCATTTTGCCCAAATACCTGGCCACCGTGCTCGCGCATGGCGTGAAATTCCACGCCTGGATACAGTTCTTGCGCAACGCGCAATTGAGCTGGCGAACTTGCCAAAAAAGCAACAGCATCGACGACATCATAGGCGATGTTGGCTGCATTGGCGTCCATGAATTTTCGCAAGGCTTTGGGGTCCGAGGCTGTAATCCAACGTGCCATGTTGTAACGCGATGGCATGAGTCGGGCATCGACGGCATACTCGGTTTTAAGGCGATGAGCGACAACTTCGAACTGCAACTGGCCGATGGCGCCCAGCAATAGGGAGCCGCCAGCGGCCTCCGGGCGAAAGACCTGGATGGCCCCTTCTTCACCCAACTGGGTCAGGCCGGTACGCAATTGCTTGGTGCGTAATGGATCTTTGACCTCGACGGCCTGGAAGAGTTCAGGAGCGAAAAACGGCAACCCTGTGAACTGCAGGTTTTCGCCTTCGGTCAATACATCGCCCAGGTGCAGTACACCGTGATTGGGAATGCCGATAATATCGCCCGCATAGGCTTCCTCTACCAGTTCGCGACGTTGCGACAGGAAGGACACCACGTTGTTGGGACGTATTTCCTTGCCGGTTCTGGAAACCTTGAGGCGCATGCCCCGGTTAAAGCGGCCAGAGCTGACACGGACGAAGGCCACGCGGTCGCGGTGGGCTGGGTCCATATTTGCCTGTACCTTGAACACCACACCGCTGAACTTCGGCTCATCGGGCATCACTTCGCGTTGCATGGCGGTACGTGAGCCCGGCGGAGGCGCTAAATCAACCAGCGCGTCGAGGACTTCCTGGAC
>DATJCP010000106.1:0-4345 GCA_035514715.1 Candidimonas sp. | reverse complement strand
CGTCTGGTCTATCACTTACAAAAACGCGCTGCGCAGCTCGGGCTCACCCTCGTGCCTCAAGCGGCGCCGGCTACCTAAAAAAACCATCAAAAAAATCAATGGCTTATGTTTAGTTTCTTGAGAGAAAGCACAGAAAACCGCCACAGCCAAGACAGCCGACTTAAAAATGTATGAACGTCTCGACGTCTTAAACCAGCCAGTTACAAATCAAATAATCCGCTCAGTATCTTCTTGACTGGCGCAGGCAACGCCGTAGCGCCAAGCTCATCCACTGGAACCCAAGCCTGACGCGGCCCCGGTTCGGCGACTACTGCTCCGTCGCACACCACATACCAAGGCTCGATATGCAACTTGAAATGCGTAAATACATGCAAAAGGCCAGCCATCTTCTGAGCCTGGCTATTACGCTGCCCCCAGTTATGACAGGCAAGTTCCAGCGCTGATACATCCGTATATTGCGGCAAGCTCCATAACCCACCCCAGATACCCGGCGAAACCTGTTGCTCCAGCAGGATACTGTCCTGCCGACGCAAAATCAGCATTTTGCACTCACGTTCCGGACTGGCTTTTTTCGGTTTGGGCGTGGGAAGCTCACCCTGTACGCTGTGAAGATTGGCATAACAGGCCGTTTGCAAAGGGCAGCGACCGCAATCGGGTTTCCCGCGTGTACAGCAATCCGAGCCCAGGTCCATTAGCCCTTGCGTATAGGCAGCCATATCCAGCGTTGCCGGCGCAACCTCTACAGCCTCTTCAGCCGTTTTCCATAGCAACTGCTCGGTTGCTCGCAAACTGCTTACGCCGTAAATGCCGAAGTAGCGCGTGAATACTCGTTTCACGTTGCCGTCCATGATGGGACTGCGCTTGCCATAGGCAAAGGCGGCAATGGCGGCTGCGGTCGAACGTCCAATACCCGGTAGGGTAGCAATCTGCTCAGGGGATTCAGGGAAGCGTCCTCCCCAGTGCGCAACCAGTTCCTGTGCACAGCGATGCAAGTTGCGGGCGCGGGCGTAGTAGCCCAGGCCGGCCCAATAAGGCATGACTTCGTCCTGCTGGGCCTGCGCCAAGGATGCAATGTCGGGAAAGCGAGATAAAAACCGCTCGTAATAGCCTATTACCGTGGCAACTTGCGTTTGCTGCAGCATGATTTCCGACAGCCAGATCCGATAGGCATCGCGCGTATCCTGCCAAGGCAGATGATGGCGGCCATGTTGCTTTTGCCAGTCGACAACAGTGCTGGCAAAGTTTGCCAAGCCGGGCTTTTCATTCAGGAACATTAGAAACGTGTGTTACGGGTAACGGACCAGCGGGCGGATAGTGCCGCCAGAATGGCGACCAGTATGACCGCCAGAAGCAGGCTCAGCCCTTCGGGCAGGCGCAAAACGACTTGGGTGCCATAGCTATTGGCCAAGCGCGCCAATGCGGCGTTCAAGGGGTTTAGCGCCAGTGCGGATAGGGCAATGGCAGCCACGCTGGAAATAATGCCGGTCAGGGCGCCAAGATATAAAAACGGGCGGCGTACAAATGATTCTGTTGCACCAACAAGGCGCGCCACACCGATTTCTTCGCGCTGGGTAAGTGCCTGCATGCGCACTGTGTTGAATACCGTTGCCAGCACGACAAGCGCTACGCCCAAGGCCAATAGCCAAAGGCCTATTCGTACGAAGCTTAGAATAGCCTCGAGGCGCTGAACCCATTCGCTATCTAACTGCACCGAATCGACCTGTTCAAGCTTTCGCCAAGCCTGCGCCAATGAGCTGGCTTGCTTTGCCAGGTCGGCGCTGTCATGCAGTGTCACGACCACCGCGTCGGGCAAAGGATTGTTGGGCAGTACGGAAAGTGCGTCGGCCCATGAGGGATTGGCTTTCAGTGCTTTCAGGGCATCGTCGCGTGCGACGACCCTGACGGCTTGCACTTCCTGACGGTGCTCGTCTTGCAATCGGCGTGCCAGTTCGGCGGCTTTGTTGGCCGAGGCGCCTGGTTGCAGGAACAGGGTGACCTCTGGTGAAACCGGAATTTGCTTCACGACAGGTTGAGCCGATACAAGCACTGACGCGGCAATAATGGGAATGGCCAAGGTCAGGCTGATGACCAGGATATTGGATAGCGATGAAAACGGCTGGGACCAGAGGCGGCGCAACGCCGACAGGCAGGCATAGCGATGCTGACGCAACCAACGGTTCATGGTTTTACCCCTGGCATGTCTGTGAATCGACCCGCGTCGATGTGTAAAGTGCGTGAAGCGTACGAGGCCATCAGCGCCCCGTCGTGCGAGGCGATCAAGGTGGTTACTCCCACACGGTTGAAGTCGCGGAATACTTCCATAATGCGCCTGGCGCTTTCCTTATCCAGATTGGCGGTGGGTTCGTCGGCGATCAGGATGGCTGGGCGGTTGACGATGGCGCGCGCAATAGCAAGGCGTTGCTGTTCGCCGCCGGACATTTCCACCGGATTGAGCTCTTCTTTGCCCGACAAGCCGACTTTTTCCATGGCGGCGCGTGCTCGAGTGCCGGCCTGGCGAGGATCCAGGCCGATTATGGTCAGTGGCAGCAGCACATTGTTGATGGCGTTGCGGTCGTATAGCAGATGGGTATCTTGCAGAATCACGCCCACAGCCCGGCGCAGATAAGGACGCGCGCGCGGCGGCATTTTATCGATGCGATGGCCATTGACCTGTACCACACCGCGGCTGGGCGGTTCCAGCCCGCCTATCAGTTTAAGCAGGGTGGACTTGCCGGCGCCCGAGGGACCAGAGACAAATATGAATTCGCCGGGTTCGATACGGAAATTGATGTCGGCCAGGATATTTCGCCCACGTCCATACGATTTAAACACGTGCTGAAATTCGATCATAGCGATATGAATGTTAGGTGCCGCAAGGGATATCCCCCATGTTTTTCATGAATACCAACAGTTACGATTCGAACGCTAGCGGCAAAGCCGTAATTGTATGCCGTGTTATTCAATCAGAATCACCGAAAGGGATTATCTATGAAACTAATTAAAGCGGCCGCACTAGGTGCCTCGCTGTTTTTGTTTGCTGCATCGGCTAATGCGGGTGAAACACTGGACGCTGTCAAGAAAAAAGGTTTTGTACAGTGCGGCACCCATACGGGGCTGCCAGGTTTTTCCTTAGCCAATAGCAAGGGCGAATGGACGGGCATTGACGTGGACCTTTGCAAGGCCATTGCCGCCATGATGTTCGGCGACGCCAATAAATACAAGGCCGTGGCACAAACCACCCAGCAACGTTTTACAGCATTGCAGTCTGGCGAAATCGATGTGCTGACGCGCAATACCACTGCCACCATGACGCGCGATACGACTCTGGGCCTGATGTCGCCAGCCATCAATTACTACGATAGCCAAGGCATTATGGTCAAGGCCAGCCTGGGTGTCAAAAGCGCCAAAGAGCTCGGCGGCGCCGCTGTTTGCGTACAGCCTGGCACAACAACAGAGCTGAACCTGGCTGACTGGTTCCGTGCCAACAAGCTGGAATTCAAACCTGTGGTTATCAATAGTCCAGACGAAGCCATGCGCTCTTACGAAGCTGGCCGCTGCGATGCCTACACTACCGATAAGTCTGGTCTGGCTACTACGCGTTCCACTTTGGCCAAGCCCGACGAGCACATGATTTTGCCTGAAGACTTTTCCAAAGAGCCTTTAGGTCCCATGGTTCGCCAAGGCGACGACCCGTGGTTCATGGTGGTGCGCTGGGCGTTTAACGTCATGCTCGAAGCCGAGGAATACGGCATTACATCCAAGAACGTGGATGAAATGCTGAAAAGTCCCAATCCGAATATCCAGCGTATCCTGGGTGTAACCGGGGAAATGGGCAAGGGCCTTGGGCTGGATAATAAATGGGCGTATAACATCATCAAGCAGGTCGGTAACTACGGCGAATCTTTCGCTCGTAACATCGGCAAGGATTCGCCCATGAAACTCGAGCGCGGTCTTAACGCGCAGTGGCGTGATGGCGGTTTGATGTACGGCTGGCCAATACGCTAGGCAAGCCGTTTTTACGCAAAGGCTGGGCCTTTCTGGCCCGGCCTTTGGCAATGGGAGTGCTGCGTCAGGGTCCCCGAATGATTCAATCTTTATGACGAAAAATACATCTGTGCGACAGGCGCCAAAACGGCGGTTATCATGGAATGATCCCAGCGTTCGGGCCATCATTTACCAGGTCTTGATCCTGGGGATTGTGGGTTTCGCGGTCTGGTATCTGGTTTCCAATACCTTGCATAATCTGGCCGTGCGCAACATATCGACCGGTTTCGACTTCATTAGCAGGGAAGCCGGTTTTGCCATTGGCGAATCCATTATTTCGTATACACCCGCCGACACCTAT
>DATJCP010000105.1:0-4019 GCA_035514715.1 Candidimonas sp. | reverse complement strand
TTTTACAGCCTTGCCTTCCCCAACCTGCTCTTTCCAGGCGGGCGACACTTTCGACAAATAGTTGGTCCAGCCGAATGTCGTCCCCGAACCGTCTGAACGGTGTACGACGATAATGGATGCGCTGGGCAACTTAACTTCAGGATTCAAGGCCTTGATTGCGGCATCGTCCCATTTGGTCACTTTGCCAAGGAAGATATCGGCAATAACGGCGCCCGACAGCTTCAACTCGCCCGGCTTGATGCCTGCCACGTTAATAACGGGTACCGTACCGCCGATAATGGCCGGAAACTGCAGCAAACCGTTCTTTTCCAGGGCGTCAGGCTTCATGGGATCATCGGACGCACCGAAATCAACCGTTTTAGCAATGATCTGCTGCTGACCGCCACCCGAACCAATGGATTGATAGTTGATGCGGTTACCGGTTTCCTGGTGGTATTGAGCTGCCCATTTTGCATAAATGGGATAAGGAAACGAAGCCCCTGCACCAGTGATATCGACAGCATTAGCTGTTAACGCCGTGGCAGCGAAAGCCACGCCAACCGAAATCTGTAATACAACACGCTTGAACATAGAGGAATCCTCTTGACCTGAGACTAGTTAAAACAGGCTAACCCTGCACAGACATCATATTAAACAGGCAATATGACATGTTCGTGACAATGGCCAAACTATCTATGTACCCAGTTGTTGCATTAACTGATGATGTAGGTTGAACGGTTTTCCACGGCCTTTGACCTTTACATAGGCGCCATCAGGTAATGCCCGCCAGGCTAGCTGGTTATCGCGCAACGCATAGGTAAAAGCTTCGTCGATGACGCGTTTTTTAAGTACCTTGTCCAGAATGGGAAAGCTGATCTCGACACGCCGGAAAAAATTGCGATCCATCCAGTCGGCCGACGATAAATACACGCTTTCCGCCCCATCATTGAAGAAATAGAACACACGGGAGTGCTCCAGGAACTGGCCGATAATCGAGCGCACTCGTATATTTTCCGAAAGCCCCGGCACACCAGGCCGCAAGGCACAGGCGCCACGCACGATAAGGTCGATTTTGACACCCGCCTGGCTTGCCCTGTACAAGGCTTCGATCACCAGCGGTTCCAGCAAAGAATTCATTTTTGCCATGATGCGGGCTTTTTTCCCCGCCTTGGCATTGATTGCTTCATTACGGATCAGCGCCAACATGGTTTCATGCATGGTGAAGGGCGATTGCAGCAGCAGTTTCAACGGCCTGCGGGCACCAAGACCCGTCAACAATGAAAACACCTTGTCCATGTCTTCGCATAACTTCTGATCGGCGGTCAGCAAGCCGAAGTCGGTATAAAGCTTGGCGGTACTTGGGTGGTAATTGCCAGTCCCCAAGTGCCCATAGCGGCGGATATGGCCATTTTCCCGACGCAGCACCAAAGCCATCTTGGCATGCGTTTTGTGACCAACCACGCCATAGCTCACATGCGCCCCAACCTCTTCCAGCTTGGCGGCCCAGTTGATATTGGTCTGCTCATCGAAGCGCGCCATCAGCTCTACCACCACTGTCACTTCCTTGCCGGCTTTGGCAGCAGCCACAAGCAAACGCATGAGTTCGGAATCTTCCCCTGTGCGATAAATGGTTTGCTTGATGGCGACCACCGCCGGATCGAGCGCCGCCGCCGTCAGGAAATTCAGCACCGGCTGAAACGACTGGTAAGGATGATGCAGCAAGCGGTCTCGCTGGGCAATTGCCTCGAAAAGCTCATCGGGCTTGTCCAGCGCCATATCGAAAGGCGACGGCATCTTGGGCCGATAATCGGGAAACAGAAGTTCAGGACGCTTGACCACATTGCACAATTGCATCAAGCGCGACAAATTTACCGGCCCACTTACGCGATAGGTATCACGGGGTTCCAGATGGAATTCCTTTTGCAGGAAAATGGCCAGCGCCAGAGGCATGACATGATCAATTTCCAGGCGCACAGCCGCACCGAAATTGCGTTGCGACAGCTCGCCCTGCAAGGCTTGCCGCAAATTGGTGATTTCCTCTTCGTCGACAAACAGGTCGCTATTACGGGTAACCCGCCATTGATAACAGCCTTTTACTTCCAAGCCGGGGAAAAGCTCGCCGACAAAAGCACTGATCAGGGCCGTCAGGAGCAGGTAGCCATGCGGTATGCCCGACACTTCTGCCGGCACTTTCATAAGCCGTGGCAGCGCTCGCGGCGCCTGCACAATGGCAATCGACGCACTGCGGCCAAAAGCATCCTGACCGTGCAAAGAGACAATGAAGTTGAGGCTTTTATTGAATACACGCGGAAACGGATGTGCAGGATCAAGCCCGATAGGCGTAAGCATGGGCATGACCTCGCGCTCGAAGGCAGCATGAGCCCAGGCTCGCAACTCGTCGCTCCAGCCCGCCGGCTCCAGCAACGCTATCCCCTCGGCCTTCAGCTTGGGAAGCACATCGTGCGTCAGCAAACTATTTTGCTTATGCACCAGATCATGCGCCGCAGTCTGAACAAGCTCAAAGGCTTCACCTGGGGTATAGCCATCGGCTCCCACCAGGCTAGGATTTTGCCTTTGTTGCTCTTTCAGACTGGAAATACGGATTTCAAAGAATTCGTCGAGGTTTGAACTAACTATGCATAGATAACGCAAGCGCTCAAGCAACGGTGTGCCGCGGTTCTCGGCCATGGCCAGCACCCGCTCGTTGAATTTGAGCAGGGACAACTCCCGATTGAGCAGAGTGGGATCAGACGGCGAAGCAAGCATAAAGTGGCCCAGGGAGGAGTTTGACGCGATCTTTTACTTCATTTTTTTTACAATTATGTGACAGTCTAAAAGATTGCCTCGCATCTGCCCACTAGTATCAAAAATCGCTGTTAATTTTGCGACATTAGACAATTCGCGAACCCTGGCCACTGCCGGTCCTTATAATCGCGGAGTACTCATCAAAGAATCACCGCATAATGGACTATCTACTTGCCGCCGTTGACCTCGGCTCCAACAGTTTCCGGCTATCGATCGGACGAGTCGTGCAACAAGACGGCATTGCACAGATTTACGCCATCGACAGGCTCAAAGAGTCCGTCAGGCTGGCTGCTGGCCTGGGCGATGACAAGGTCATCAGCGAAGAGGCGATTCTACGCGCCATCACGGTTCTGAAGCGCTTTGGAGAGAGGCTCAACGGCTTCCATCCTAACCGGGTGCGGGCCGTGGCCACGAATACCTTCCGCATTGCACGCAACGTAGCCGAAATTCTGCCGCGTGCCGAAGAAGCGCTGGGCTTTCCCATTGAAGTCATTGCCGGGCAGGAAGAGGCCCGGCTGATCTTTTCAGGCATTACCAACGAACTGCCGCCTTCGACCAACCGCAGGCTCATGATAGACATAGGCGGAGGCTCTACCGAAGTCATTATCGGCAAGGGCTTTCAGCCCCTGCACATGTCATCCCTGTATATGGGCTGCGTCAGCTACACACGCCAGTTCTTCCCGGATGGGCTGGTTACGGAATCCCGCATGCAGCAAGCGCAATTTGCAGCAAGGCGTGAACTTGAAGGCATTTCCAAGCAATATCGCAAGACCGGCTGGCAAGAAGCCTACGGTTCATCCGGCACGGCCAAAGGACTGCTGGCCGTCCTGGCAGAGAACGGTATGTCGAAAAAGGGCATTACGCTGGACGGCATGGAAAAGCTTAAAGCCAAGCTCGTCAAAGATGGCAAAGTCATCATGAGCGAATTACCGGGCCTAAAGCATGATCGCTCACTGGTGCTGCCCGGCGGCTTGGCCATCATGATGGCGGCATTCCAGGAACTGAACATAAAAATCATGCTGCCCGGCGAAGGCGCCCTACGGGTTGGTGTGCTCTACGACTTGCTGGGCCGGGACTCGCAGCATGATAAACGCGACGAAACCGTACGCCAGTTCATTAAACGCTACCACGTCGATATGCGCCAATCCGAACGGGTAAAACGACTTGCCCTGGATTTTTTCGCACAGCTGGAATTACCGGACAGCCCCGAAAAGCAAGAATTGGAACGCACCCTG
>DATJCP010000104.1:0-13919 GCA_035514715.1 Candidimonas sp. | reverse complement strand
CGATCCACGCCGAAATCGCGCATGACGTCTGCCATTTCCTGAGAGCGTTCAAACTCATCGGAATCCCGATAGAAATTCAGTATGCCCCGCTCGAGATGGTCGTACTGTATGCCCAGGTCGGCACGCATTTGCTGTAGGGTGTTACGGCTGTACTCGGAAAGGCGGACCATGGCGCGTATATTGGGCGCCAGGCGGCCAGGCATGCACTCACGCAGGAACATCAAGGCCCACCACCACTGGCGCGGATCGAACTGCGGCCGGAACAAAATGGGGGCGTCGTCTTTGAACAACCAACGCGCAAGCTTCATGGGAGCCTGGGGGTTGGCCCAAGGCTCGGAATACGACACCGAAATCTGGCAGCCATTGGCGCGGCTGGTTTCCTGGGCAGGGCCACTTTCCCGGTCAACAACGACGACCTCGTGACCTGCCTGGCTCAGCCACCATGCCGTGGATATTCCGATAATGCCACTGCCAAACACCGCTATTTTCATGATCTTTGCCTTTAACTCTGATCAAATGGCACCGTTATGCAAGCGGCCGGACGGGCCGGCCCTGCATGCCTGCCGGCTAGGCGGCGTCGGCTTCAGTTGTGAACGCGTCGGCAAAAAACTCATCTTCCGGCAAGCCGCGAAGCATGAAATCCTTGCGCGCGCTTTCCACCATGATAGGCGCTCCGCAAGCGTACACCTGGTATCCGGACAAGTCGGGAATATCTTCCAGCACAGCCTGATGAACAAAGCCGCCGCGCCCCGTCCAGGCATCTTGCGCCTGCGCATCGGACACCACGGGCACATAGCTGAAGTTGGGCAAGGTGCTTGCCCATTCCAGTGCTTTCTGGTGCATGTACAAATCGGCTGGCCTGCGCCCTCCCCAATACAGCACGGCCTTGCGCTGATCGTTGTTGGCAATCATACGCTCGACGATGGCCTTGATGGGCGCAAAGCCGGTGCCGCTGGCCAGGAAAACGATGGGCTTATCGCTATCCTCACGTAAAAAGAAAGACCCAAAAGGCCCTTCAACACGCAGGATTTCGCGTACCTTCATTTGCGTGGCGCCAGCACCGAAAACATGATCGGTGAATATCCCGCCCGGCATGTGGCGTATGTGCAATTCGACCAGGTTATTGTCGGCGGGTGGCGTTGCCATGGAATAACTGCGCCGGCGGCCGTCTTTCAATATGAATTCAAGATACTGGCCGGCGTAGAAACGAAACGGATCAGTGGCTGGCAGTTGCAGCTTGATGACCTTGACGTCGTCGGCAGCCTGTTCGATTTCCATGACCCGCGATGGCATTTTGCGAATCTGGATATCGCTGGCCATGCGGATTTCGTGGGCTTCGATAAGCAGATCGGACGTGGGCTTGGCCTGGCAAAACAGCGTATAGCCCTGCGCAAGGTCTTCCGGCGACAAAATTTGCTCGGGGCTGGAACCTGCGTCGAACGTGCCAGAAACCACTTTACCCTTGCAGGTGGAGCATGCACCGTTACGGCAGCTATATGGCAGCACAATGCCGGCCGCCATGGCGGCATCAAGGACGGACTGCCCGTCTTGCGCCGTGAACTCGTGATTGCTGGGATGAACTGTTACCTTGAAACTCATAGCACCTGACTGTAAAAAATAAAAAGAATAGGGTCATTCTAATGGGGTGTGCCCCCTACACGGGCGAAAGTGTAGGTTGCTTCACCTTCACCGACAAGACTTTTCCTTTCCTGGCACGTTTTCCCGTGTATTCGGCTAAGGCATCAAGCCCCAGTTCCTCGACCGTTTCCTTGTTGCGGTAGATGCCGCTGGCCAATATACCGGCCGGCCCAACCGGCACCCATTGCGCGATGACATCCCCGTCATCCAGCCCCATCAAAATGGTCCCGCGCCCGCCGCCGGACAACACCTTGATTTCAGATAGATCAACCACCAAAAACCGGCCCTTTTTCGCCAACATGGCCAAGTACTGGTCCGTGCCACGCAGCAACATCGGCTTCAATTGAACATCGCCCTTATCCAGCGTCAGGAACTGTTTTCCGGCCCGCTGACGGGTAGTCAGGTCCTTCAGCGTGGTAATGAAACCGTATCCCGCCTGCGTACCCAGTACATAGCGCTGGCTGGCTGGCCCCGCAACCATGTGGGTTATATGGGTGCCCGGCTCGATATCCACCATGGTGGATATCGGCTGCCCATCACCTCGTGCCGACGGCAAGCTGGCCACAGCCACCGTATAGACACGGCCGCTAGTGGAAAAAGCCACCAGATCATCGGTGCTTAGGCATTCAATGGCGCCGTATAGCCCATCACCTGACTTGAAACTGAATTGATTGGCGTCATGCCCATGACCTTGGCGGGCGCGCAGCCAGCCTTTTTGGGAAATGATCACCGTTACCGGCTCTTCCACGACCCGGCTCTCGAGCACGGCACGTTCGGCTGCTTCGATCAGGGTACGGCGATCATCTCCGTACTGCTTGGCATCGGCTTCGATTTCCTTGATCATCAATCGCTTGAACGTGTTGGGATTGTCCAGCAACTCTTGCAAGGCGGCCTGCTCGTCCTTCTGGCTGGCCAGTTCCTTTTCGATCTTGAAGCCTTCAAGACGAGCCAATTGGCGCAAGCGCATTTCCAGGATGTCTTCAGCCTGCCTTTCAGACAGATCGAATCGCTGCATCAACGCGGCACGCGGTTCATCGGACTCGCGTATGGTCTGGATAACCTCGTCGACATTCAGGTATACGACCATCCGGCCTTCCAGCACGTGGATGCGGTCGGTAACCTTATCCAGCCGGAACTGCGTACGGCGGGTAATAGTGTTTGCACGAAAGCCCAGCCAATCAACCAGAACCTGGCGCAAGGAACGCTGGCCAGGCCTGCCATCGGTGCTGATGCAAACCAGGTTGCAGGAAACACTGCCTTCCATGCTGGTCTGGGCCAGCAAGGTATTCACGAATTCGTTGCGGTCTATACGGCTGCTTTTGGGCTCGAATACCAGTCGTATCGATGCCTGCTTGCCCGATTCGTCGCGCACCGTATCCAGCAACCCAAGAACCAAGGCCTTGGTTTGCTGCTGCTCGGTAGTCAGGCTTTTCTTGCCTGTCTTGACTTTAGGATTGGTGCGGTCTTCGATTTCTTCCAGAATCCTCTGCGACGATGCCCCCGGCGGCAGCTCGGTAACCACCAATTGCCACTGCCCACGAGCCAGCTCTTCGAACTCCCAGCGCGCCCTTGCTTTGATCGATCCTCGGCCGGTGCTGTAGATATGCGCAATATCGGCGGGCGACGAAATGATCTGGCCGCCCCCAGCGAAATCGGGACCTGGCACCAGACCGTAGAGTTCTTCATCGGACAACTTGGGATTCTTGATAAGCGCCACGCAAGCCTGCGCCACTTCACGCAAGTTGTGCGATGGAATCTCGGTTGCCATACCCACGGCAATCCCCGAGGCGCCGTTCAACAGCATCACGGGCAGGCGTGCCGGAAGCAGCGTGGGCTCTTTCTGGCTACCGTCGTAGTTGGGGATGAAATCGACCGTACCTTCGTCGAGCTCGTCGAGCAAAACCCGGGCAAACGGGGTCAACCGCGCTTCGGTGTAGCGCATGGCCGCCGCATTATCGCCGTCGCGCGAGCCGAAATTGCCCTGCCCATCGACCAGCGGGTAACGCAAGACGAAGTTCTGGGCCATGCGCACCATGGCGTCGTAGGCCGCCTGATCGCCGTGCGGGTGATACTTGCCCAGCACGTCGCCCACCACCCGCGCCGACTTGACCGGCTTGGCGCCCGGACCCAGCCCCATGGCCTGCATCGCATACAAAATGCGACGCTGCACCGGCTTCTGGCCATCAGTGACATCGGGCAAGGCCCGTCCGCGCACCACAGACACCGCATAATCAAGATAAGCCTGCTCGGCATAATGCCCGAGCGTAATACTGTCGCTGTTCGGAATCTCGTCGAACAAGCCGGTTTGTGTACTGTCCATTGTTATCTCTGTGTGATGTTAAACGTCGACTTCGGCCAGATTGCCCTTTTCTTCAAGCCAGATCCGCCGTTGCGCCGACTCGCCCTTACCCATCAGCATGTCGAACATCTGCGTGGTTGCTTCAACACCCAGCTCACCGCAGGAAATAGGCATCAGGCGGCGGGTGTCGGGATTCATGGTGGTATCCCATAACTGTTCGGCGCTCATTTCGCCCAAGCCCTTGAAGCGGCTGATGCTCCAGGACGCTTCGCGCACGCCTTCCTTACGCAGTTTGTCCTGGACGGCTTCGAGCTCGCCTTGATCCAGGCAATACACCTTGCGGGCAGGCCGTTTGCCGGCTGCCGGCACGTCTACGCGAAACAATGGAGGACGAGCCACATAGACATGGCCCGCCTCGACCAGTTTGGGGAAGTGCCGGAAGAATAGCGTCAGCAGCAGCACCTGGATGTGCGAGCCATCGACGTCGGCGTCCGACAATATGCAGACACGCCCATAGCGCAAGCCGGAAAGGTCTGCCGTGTCGTTGGGGCCGTGCGGATCGACCCCAATTGCCACGGCAATATCGTGGATTTCGTTATTGGCGAACAAACGGTCGCGGTCGACTTCCCAGGAGTTCAGGACCTTGCCCCGCAAAGGCAGTACGGCCTGGAATTCCTTGTCGCGGCCCATTTTGGCCGAACCGCCCGCCGAGTCCCCTTCGACCAGGAATACTTCGGTACGCGAGACATCGCTGGACTCACAGTCAGTCAGCTTGCCAGGCAAAACGGCTACGCCCGAGCTTTTACGCTTTTCGACTTTTTGCAATGAGCGGGCGCGGGCCTGGGCCTGCCGTATGGCGCTTTCAGCCAGCTTCTTGCCATATTCGACATTGGCATGCAGCCATAGATCCAGGGCATTCTTGGCAAAGCCGCTGACCAGCCGTACCGCATCGCGGCTATTCAGGCGTTCTTTGATTTGGCCCTGGAACTGCGGGTCTAGTACTTTGGCCGACAACACAAAACTGGCGCGGGCAAAGACATCTTCTGGCAAGAGCTTGACGCCCTTGGGCACCAGACTGTGAAGCTCGGCAAAAGACTTGACGGCATTGAACAGGCCGTCGCGCAGACCCGCCTCGTGCGTACCGCCGGCCGAAGTCGAAATAAGATTCACATAGGACTCGCGCACGACCGGGCCATCGACCGTCCAGATCACAACCCATTGCGCGCCTTCGCCCAAGGCAAAAGACTCATCGTCGTCGGCGGCGTATTGCTTGCCTTCGAATACCGGAATGATTTTCTCAGCGTCGCTCAGTGCCTCTTCCAGGTAGCCGCGCAAGCCGTTCTGATATTGCCACTCGCGCACTTCCCCGGTTTTTTCGATGGTAAGCGTAACTTTGATGCCATTAAGCAACACCGCTTTGCTGCGCAGCACATGCACCAGCTCGGCCATGGGAACGGCTGCCGAATCGAAGTATTTGGGATCGGGCCAGGCGCGGACGCGCGTACCGGTTTTCTTGCGACCCACCGGGTCGAGCTCTTGCAACGGCTCAAGCACATCGCCGTTCGCAAATATCAATTCATGTGTTTTTCCATCGCGCCATACCCTGACTTCCAGCCTGGTCGACAGCGCATTGGTGACCGAAACACCCACGCCGTGCAAGCCGCCTGAAAAGGCATAGGCACCCCCGTCTTTCTTGTCGAACTTGCCCCCGGCATGCAGGCGCGTAAACACCAACTCAACCACCGGCGCATGCTCTTCAGGATGCATGCCCACCGGGATGCCGCGGCCGTCGTCTTCAATAGAGACACTGCCGTCGGTATGCATGGTGACCTTGATCTGCTGGACAAAGCCGGCCAAGGCTTCGTCGGCCGCGTTGTCGATCACTTCCTGGAGGATGTGCAGCGGATTGTCGGTGCGGGTGTACATGCCCGGCCGTTGCCGCACGGGTTCCAGTCCCTTGAGTACTCGGATAGATGCTTCGTCGTAGCGTGGTGTAGCCAATTTATTCTCGAATTTTCGGTAAGCAAAGTCGTATTTTACGGACTCTGCGTTTTATGGGAGCCGAAGCTGCCTGCGGCACGGGGGAAAGCCCGCCTGTGCGCGCCTGGGCCGTCAGTGGTATGCTAGTAAAAAAACGGGTCACAAGCCCTGCTGGCACATACTAGAATACCCCGTCTTGTCGCCCTGCCTTTCCGTTGTTTATTCAAACTCTCTATCATCCTCTTTTTCTTTTTATCATGAGCGAATCTATCAAACACGTGAGCGATGCCTCCTTCGAGGCCGACGTCCTTAACTCGGACGTACCCGTTCTGGTCGACTATTGGGCAGCCTGGTGTGGCCCTTGCAAAATGATCGCGCCCTTGCTCGACGAGGCCGCTAGCCAGTACCAAGGGCGTGTTATCATAGCCAAGGTCAATGTTGATGAAAATCCCGAAACAGCCGCCAAGTTCGGCATTCGCGGCATTCCGACACTTATGCTGTTCAAAGACGGCAAAGCTGCGGCCACCAAGGTTGGCGCATTGTCCAAATCGCAACTTAACTCTTTCCTAGACGAATCCCTGTAAATCGGTAGCTTTCGCGCGAGCCTATTCTAGGCTCGCCGCCTCTTTGCAAATACCCCCTCCTCACATGCACCTCACAGAATTAAAAACGCAGCACGTTTCGAAGCTGCTCGAAATGGCCGCCGCACTTGATATCGACAACGCAAGCCGCCTGCGCAAGCAAGAGCTTATGTTCGCCATCATGAAACGGCATGCCAAGCAAGGCGAACAGATTTTTGGCGACGGCGTCCTGGAAGTCCTGCCCGACGGATTCGGTTTTTTGCGCTCGCCCGAAACCTCGTACCTGGCAAGCACCGACGACATCTACATTTCACCTTCGCAAATTCGGCGCTTCAACTTGCACACCGGCGACTCCATCGAGGGCGAGGTCCGTACCCCCAAAGATGGCGAACGCTACTTTGCATTGGTCAAAGTCGACAAAGTCAACGGCATGCAGCCCGAAGCCATCAAGCATCGGATCATGTTCGAAAACTTGACGCCGCTGCATCCTGACGAGGTCATGACGCTTGAACGCGACATAAAAAGCGAAGAGAACGTTACCGGCCGCATCATGGACATCTTTGCCCCTATTGGCAAAGGCCAACGCGCGCTTATCGTCGCCAGCCCCAAGTCCGGTAAAACGGTCATCATGCAGCACATGGCCCACGCCATCAGCACGAATTACCCCGATGCGGTCATGATCGTACTGCTGGTCGACGAGCGCCCTGAAGAAGTCACAGAAATGCAGCGCACAGTGCGCGGCGAAGTAGTAGCGTCGACCTTCGACGAACCCGCTACACGCCACGTGCAAGTCGCTGAAATGGTTATCGAAAAGGCCAAGCGCCTGGTCGAACTTAAAAAAGACGTCGTCATTTTGCTTGACTCCATCACCCGGTTGGCACGCGCCTACAACACCGTGGTGCCGGCATCCGGCAAGGTACTAACCGGCGGTGTCGACGCCAACGCCCTGCAACGCCCGAAACGCTTTTTCGGTGCGGCTCGCAACGTTGAAGAAGGCGGCTCTCTCACCATCATTGGCACAGCCCTGGTAGAAACCGGCAGCCGGATGGACGAAGTCATTTACGAAGAATTCAAGGGCACCGGCAACTCCGAAGTTCATCTGGAACGCCGCCTGGCCGAGAAACGCGTATATCCTGCCATCAACCTGAACAAATCAGGTACACGCCGCGAAGAACTGCTCATTAAGCCCGAACTTTTGCAAAAGATATGGGTATTGCGAAAATTCATTCACGACATGGACGAAATCGAAGCGATGGAGTTTATTTTGGATAAGATTCGCGCAACCAAAACAAATTCCGAATTTTTCGACATGATGAAAAAATAACAGATGAAGCTACCTACTCTTGACCAGTTTCTTTCCCAAGTAAGCGCCCGCGATCCGCACCAGCCGGAATTCATGCAAGCAGTCAAAGAGGTCATGAACAGCCTCTGGCCCTTCATTGAAAAAAATCCGCGCTACGCCCAGCACGGCATCCTTGAACGCCTTGTCGAACCGGAACGCATCATCCAGTTCCGTATTTCGTGGGTCGACGACCGCGGGCAAGTGCAGATCAACCGCGGCTATCGCATACAGCACAGCTCAAGCATAGGCCCCTTCAAGGGCGGGATGCGCTTTCACCCATCGGTGAACCTGTCCATCCTGAAATTCCTGGCCTTCGAGCAAACCTTCAAGAATGCCTTGACCACGCTGCCCATGGGCGGCGGCAAAGGCGGCTCCGACTTCGACCCTAAAGGCAAGTCCGACGCTGAAGTCATGCGTTTTTGCCAAGCCCTCATGATCGAACTGTATCGCCATCTGGGGCCGGATACCGACGTACCAGCCGGCGATATCGGCGTGGGCGCACGGGAAGTCGGCTTCATGGCCGGCATGATGAAAAAGCTGTCAAACAACTCTGCCAGCGTATTCACCGGCAAGGGCTTGAGCTTTGGCGGCAGCCTTATCCGCCCGGAAGCCACTGGCTACGGTGCTGTCTATTTTGCCGAAGAAATGCTTAAGCATGCCAACCAGTCCATTGAAGGCCTGACGGTGGCTGTTTCAGGTTCGGGCAATGTGGCTCAGTACGCCATCGAAAAATGCATGCAGTTGGGGGCCAAAGTCATTACAGTCAGCGACTCGCATGGCGCGGTCATCGACAAGGCCGGCTTCACGCCCGAAAAGCTTGCAGCACTCATTGACCTGAAAACCAATCAGCGCGGCCGCGTCGAAGACTATGCCAAGAAGTTCAACCTGGTCTACGAAGCAGGCAAACGCCCATGGCACGTGCCGGTGGATGTAGCCCTGCCCTGCGCCACACAAAACGAACTGGAACTGGAAGACGCGCAAACGCTGATCAAGAATGGCGTGCGTTGCGTGGCAGAAGGCGCGAACATGCCTACCAGCCTGGAAGCGGTTGACGCCTTCCTGCACGCCAAGATCCTTTATGCCCCAGGCAAAGCCAGCAATGCGGGCGGCGTGGCAGTGTCCGGTCTGGAAATGAGCCAAAACGCACAGCGTCTGCACTGGACACGTGAGCAGGTCGACAACAAACTGCATGCCATCATGCGCGACATACACGAAAACTGTGTACGCCACGGCACTGAAGGCAACTCGGTCAATTATGTCAATGGCGCCAATATCGCCGGCTTCGTCAAGGTAGCCGACGCCATGTTGCACCAAGGCATTTGCTAGGCAATATAGCCTGACCCTGGCCTGAAAGCCCAGCCGGATTGGACGCCTTTGGCGCTGATCCGGTTTTTTTTATGGCTCTACTTCGGCGGTCGATTTGCCTGGCGCCTGTGATACAGCGACTTCCTTGATGCGAGGCTCGTCCCAGTCCCCCTGGATGTCATACTCGACAGTCATGGCTTTGGCCAGCGGACCTTGCAACAGCCACTGCGTTAAAAATGCACCGACACCTATGATGGGATTAATGGCAATACCCGCCGCAATGGCTGCTCCGCTGACATCCAGGCTGGGAACAACCACAGCCCGCAAATTCAATTTTTCACGCGTCAAATCCACATCGCCGCCAATCACGATAGTCCCCACCGGGCCGATAACGCGATAGTCGGTAGTACGCATCATGCCGCTATCCAGCATCAGCGTACCGCGCAGCTTATCGTAGGGGAAGCCTTCCTTGGTCAAGCTCATCGGGTTGAAATCCATGCGCGCCAGTCTTTGTATCGATTGCAACGAAAGCAATTCCAGCAACCGCGATGAGCGCGAATTCAAGTTATTAAAACGGCCTTTCTCCAGGTCGAACACCACCTCGCCTTTCAAATCGGACTTGCTCTGCGCCCATGGCATATTGCGCCATTCAAACTGACCCGTCAGCGTGCCCTTGCCCGCTTTCATCAGGTCCTTGATGCCCATCTGATCCAAGTACGCTCCCAGATCCTTGATGTCCGCCTTGGCATCCAGTGTCAGGCCTCTATCCTTGCCACTTAAACGCCATACCCCCGTGCCCGCCAGGCTGGCCCAGGGACTAAGCAGCTTCAATTCATCCAGCCGCCACAATTGCCCGCGGGCTTGATTGACACCGACCAGCGACAACTCGCCCAGCAGGCGCCCGTACAGCCGGAAATTCTTAACACGCAAATTCACACCGGGAATATCCAGCTCATCGTCGACACTGAAGCTGTCATCCTCTTGGTTCGGATCGCTCTGGCCGTTACTTTTTTTGTCGCTGCCCAGCGATAAACGATCAAAATTGGCATCGACCCGCCCTGCGATTCGGCCCTTGGCTTCCCGCCAGAACAGCGTACCGGCGGTTTGCGAAGAACTGATATCAACCCGCCACTGCTCAGCCTGAGGCTGGCGCGCGGTAAAAGTCAGCTCGTCCAGGTTAACGCCACGCACCAAGGCTTGCTTGACTTGCAAGCGCAGTTGCTGCACGGCAGGCAACAAAGGGCGATCGCCCTCGCGTTTAGACTTGGTCGAGGTAGTGGAAAACTCAGTAATAATTCGATCCCAGCTATCGATATCGACAGTCGGATAGCGAATATCCAGATTGATGCCCCTGGACAAGGTCTCTGGCTTTTGATTGATGCCTACCGCCGCTGTGTAGAAATACGCCCCATTTTTTTGATCAGGATTGCTCAGCAGCCTGACAGTCGCCTCTTTGCCCAAAGCGACGTCCAGGATCATGCTTTTTCCATCCGTATGCGGCAGCCAGTCAACATGCAGCGGCATGGTTTCCCCTGCCGACTTGCCCAGCGGCGGCGGAAAATCCAGCGCCAACCCCGTCAGATTGGAGTCAAGGCTGATGGCAAGCTTCTTCCCGGTGGTACGCTGCAGAACGGCTTTATACGGCACCGTGCCCTGCAGCCTCTTCATACCGTCGAGGCCTACGTAGTCGGCCAGTGCAGCGGCCGTTGCTCGCCCTTGCAACTGCAGCCCCTTGAACGCGCCCCCGACGCCACCGCTTAGCGCGACTGTACCGCCTAAAAAGCCGGCCTTGATCCCTGATGTGTCCATTCCGGCATCGGTAAAGTCGAGCGTCCCCAAGACTTGAGTAAACGCTGGCAATTGCGAAGCCAAGCGCACAGTATTGCCGGAAAAGCGGATGGCGCCCTTCACAGCCGTATCGCGGCTATGAAGCAACGGAATGGTCAACGACAGCGGTACTTCCCAAGTACCGTCCGCACTGGAGTCTTTGAATGCATTGTGCAGCATCCCGCCCAAGGGAGAATGCGTCATCAACGCCAGATAGGCTTCGGCCTTGGCTGTTGTGGCGCCATTAATGCTTAACACCGCATTTTCTTCAACATTGGGAATATGGGCCGTTACATTGCTTAATTGAATAGGCATCCTAGGGGCCGCCTGCATCAAGGCCTGATCGGCCACCAGGCTTAAGCTGGCCCGGTGCATTTCCACTTTGCCATGCATATCGGTCAAGCGCGGCCAACCCAGCTCTTTGCCGTCTGGCGGCAAATAATCGATGACACCGCCCGAATAGGTTCCCGCCACCTTGAAATCGCCTTTGGAAGCATCCTCGGCAAAAGGAAAATACTCGAGATCGCCAGTGAGCACGAGATCGGCATCGCTGATCTGGCCTTCAACCAGGCCTTTGGCCATCCATTCCCGGGCCTCAAGCGCCACCGCATTGGGCAGATAGTCATCTATCGCCGTAATCAGCGCCCGCTTGAAGTGCCCCCGTATGTCGGCCAGCCCAGCCCCCCCTGTTCCGCCTTGCTGCCAACTGCCTTCAAGGCGCGCCTGCATATCCTTATTAAGCAAGTCCAATCGGTCAGCCTGTACACGCAGTGACCCAGCCAAACTCTGCACGGCCCCCTGCGCGCCAATATGATTGAAGTCCAGGGGATACTCAAAGACAGCACTGGCGCGCACAGCCAGGTTATCAGCCAACAAACGAAACTCGACAGGCGAAACCGTCGCCTGTCCGGCCAAAGACGGTACCGCCGATCCGACGGGCGTCGTCTCCGACGTGGCGGGAACCAACTGCTGGAAACTTTCCCAAGGCCCCGCCATGTACAAACGCAATGCATCTGCACTGACATGCGCATCGTCGCCGAATCCCCAACGGCCATTTTCAACCATCACATCAGAGGTGAAATGATCTGCCCTGCCTGCCACCAGCTTTAACCAGCCTTTGGCCGAAACCTCCCCCGACTTCAGGTACTGCGGCAATTCGACCCAAGAACTCCAACCCATGGGGCGCATTTTTTCCACGTGCGCATAAAGCTGCCCATCACTGTCTTCCAGCGAAAAAGCCTGTGATGCGCCCTTGGGCTTATGCAAAAACTGCCCGCGCACATCCAATGTCTGGCCAAGTTCGGGCGGTAAGGTGGCGGCCAATGAAAAACGATGGTCGGCGCCCTGATTACTTATGGCGACGGTAACGGCCTTAAGCACCAGGGGCGGGGCAAAACGCGACTCGTCGACCCAGCGTATCGTTGCATTGCGCAATAAGATCTGACGCTGAGTCGACAGCCAAGCCAGCGCTTCGCTTTGTGTTCCGGTATCAAGTTGCTCGGCGGCATCGGCTTTAAATGACTGCCCCAGCACCCAAAACCGTTGGCTGCGGCTGCGCCGCACGCTTAGATCGACACCATCGGCCTGCAAGCTTATGAACTGAGGCATCCCGGCAAAAAGACTACGCCAGCTCAATACCGCCTGCACATGAGGCAGCGTCAATACCTTGCGCTGACGCCTGTCGGTGAAACTGACATCGGTCAACGCCAGACGGGGATTCAACCCGCTCCAGTCAGCCGCTACCTCGCCCAAGCCAACCCTGGCGTTCAATGCCGTGGACAACTGCTGTTCGATATAAGGGCGCCACTGATTTATATTGGGCAATACCCAATAGCGAACGCCCAGAAACACCCCCGCTACCAAAAAGTAGACAATGAGCGCTATCGTGCCAAGCAGCTTGAGCAATGCGCTAGAAATTCGAAACACGGATTGAATTAGCCAAAACAGTAATATTTGCAGTATCTTCTTGGATCTTGTACCCGCTTTCAGGGTTTTCGTTTTTTGTTTCCAAGCCTCGCCCGGCTCTTGCCAACCCTATGTCCCTCGCCATTATATTAGAGTCTGCCCTGCATTGGTCCGGTGCGTTGCGCCGCAAGATCGGTGCCAACGCCTTATTTGAAAACTGGCTCTCGGAAGCAGCCGCTCAGCCTGTCACCCGAAAAACCATACAGACATGGTTTGACGAATTAAAACCGGACAATATCGACACCGCACTTCCAGTCGTCGACGTACGGCGGGTGCTGCGCCAACTCCGCGAACGCGTATTTTTTACCCTCATGGTTCGCGACATCAATGGCGCAGCGCCTTTGCAGGAAGTCGTCACGGCGATGTCGTCTCTGGCTGACCTGGCGATTGCCCAGGCCTATCAGAGCGTTGCGGCCAGCCTGGCTGAAGTCCACGGGGCGCCCCTGGACCCGAACACCGGGAAACCTCAGGAAATGATTATCCTGGGCATGGGCAAGCTGGGCGGGAAAGAACTGAATGTATCGTCCGACATCGACCTGATCATGCTGTATGGCGAAGAAGGGGAAACCACGGGCCGCCGCAAAATCAGCCATCACGAATTCTACGGCCGCGTCACTCAACGCATGATGCCTGTGCTTTCCGAGGTCGACGCCGACGGACAAGTCTTTCGCACCGATCTGCGCCTGCGCCCCGACGGAGACTCCGGCCCCCTGGCCTGGAGCCTGGATGCCTTGGAAAGCTATCTGGTTACCCAAGGTCGGGAATGGGAACGCTACGCCTGGCTGAAAAGCCGCGTCATTCCCTGCAAGGCATTTGCGGACAGCGATCCTGCAAACCAGCTGGAACAGGTGGAATCCTTGCGTACACCTTTTGTATATCGCAAATACTTTGATTTTGACGCCCTGGCAGCCCTGCGCGGCCTGCGCGAACGCATCAGGCAGGACTGGCAGCGGCGTGCGCTGGCGCGTACTGGTGTTGATAC
>DATJCP010000103.1:0-2630 GCA_035514715.1 Candidimonas sp. | reverse complement strand
AAGGCGCGGTACGGGCGGATTTTTTCTGGGGATTTGGCGCTGCCGCTGGTGAAAAAGCCGGGCGCATGAAACAGCGCGGGCAGATGTGGGTACTGTGGCCGAAGGCAGGGGAGGTGCCCCGCCCGCGGCTCAACTGATACGGATCAGCGCAATATCAACGCAACACCAGCACCGGGATGGTGCTATGCGCCAAGACCTTCTGAGTTTCGCTGGCTACGAATAGCTTGCTCAAGCCCTTGCGCCCGTGCGATGACATGAAGATCACGTCGCAGCCATATTTTTGCGCGGTATTGATGATTTCCTCGCTCGGGCTGAACGATTGCGTGGCGACCACTTCACATGGCACTCCAGCGGCGGTGGCGGTGTCGGCGATTTTTTGCACGTTCTGTTGTGCCATCGCCAGCATACTTTCTTCGTAAATTCCGGGGTCGGCCGCCATCGCCCCTTCTGCCAGGGGCGTAAACGGATAAGGTTCGGCAACCGACAGGCCAACGATCTTGCCGCCGCTAAATTTCGCGAACTCGACCGCGGTGTCAATCGCCTTGACTGACAGGTCCGATCCGTCGGTCGGCACTAGAATGGTTTTGAACATAATCTGCTCCTTTCGTTGAATATCCAGCGGCAGAGGTATTGGGTTCATGGTCGTCTGTATGCCCGATCAACTCTTCGGGTATTTTTGGACCATCCTCGGACATTATCTTAATGCCTTTGTTACTGCATCTTTTTTTTTGTCATCCATCATGCGGGCGCAGCTTCATTTCGCGCCGTCTCAAAACGTTACAATGCAAACGAGTTGAATTTTTCAAAACGGAGGTGGCATGGAATATCAAAATATTTTGGTGGAAACGCAAGGTCGTGTCGGCTTGATCCGCTTGAACCGGCCGAAAGCATTGAATGCACTCAACGACCAGTTGATGAACGAACTCGGTGCAGCACTGTTGAAATTCGACGCTGACGAAAACATCGGTTGTATTGTGCTTACTGGCAATGGAAAGGCTTTCGCCGCCGGCGCCGATATCAGTGCGATGGCCAATTACAGCTACATGGACGCCTACAAGGGCGACTACATCACACGCAACTGGGAACAAATCCGTCAGGTGCGTAAGCCAGTGATTGCGGCAGTCGCCGGCTACGCGCTGGGTGGTGGCTGTGAACTGGCGATGATGTGCGATTTTATTATTGCCTCCGAAGACGCCCGTTTCGGCCAGCCGGAAATCAAGATCGGTACCACGCCCGGCGCCGGCGGCACGCAACGCCTGCCGCGCGCAGTGTCGAAATCCAAGGCGATGGACATGTGCCTGACCGCGCGCATGATGGATGCCGCAGAGGCCGAGCGTGCCGGCCTGGTGTCTCGCGTCGTTGCGCCCGGTAAGTTGATGGAAGAGGCGCTGGCCGCAGCAACCACGATTGCCTCAATGTCATTGCCGATCGCCATGATGGTCAAGGAAGCAGTCAATTACGCCTATGAAAGCCAGTTGACGGATGGTATCCGTTTCGAACGCCGGGTATTCCACAGCACCTTCGGTACCGAAGATCAAAAAGAAGGAATGAAAGCTTTTCTCGAAAAGCGCTTGCCATTGTTTCGTCACGTTTGATATAGTTCGGCTCCCGTTGATTGGGGCTGATTGGAAGCGCTGTTGCAGGTGGGGCGCGCGGGCCGGGATCGGAGCAATACGGGAGGGGTGGAAGGGTGGTGATGGCAGGGGGTGCGGTAAAAAAGAAGTTGACGCCCTGTGAAATATGCCGCATAATTCGGCCTCTTTGCTGCTGACAAACAAAACGATTTGACAGCACGGCCAGCCACCGCGAGGTGGGGTCGCCAGAGCAGTTCTTTAACAATTAACAGCCGATAAGTGTGGGCGTTTAATGGCAGCGCACCGGTGCTTCGCAAGGAGTGCTGGATGACTAAAAGCATTAAATGCTCACAAAGAAATATAGGTAAGTTCGCAAGAACAAACCTGTCAGTATTTTGAGTGAGCGACGGTTCTTCGGAACTGGCCAGAAATGGCGTAACAGAGATTGAACTGAAGAGTTTGATCCTGGCTCAGATTGAACGCTGGCGGCATGCCTTACACATGCAAGTCGAACGGCAGCGCGGGAGCAATCCTGGCGGCGAGTGGCGAACGGGTGAGTAATATATCGGAACGTGCCCAAGAGTGGGGGATAACTAGTCGAAAGATTAGCTAATACCGCATACGATCTACGGATGAAAGTGGGGGATTCGCAAGAACCTCATGCTCCTGGAGCGGCCGATATCTGATTAGCTAGTTGGTGGGGTAAAAGCCTACCAAGGCGACGATCAGTAGCTGGTCTGAGAGGACGACCAGCCACACTGGGACTGAGACACGGCCCAGACTCCTACGGGAGGCAGCAGTGGGGAATTTTGGACAATGGGGGCAACCCTGATCCAGCAATGCCGCGTGTGTGAAGAAGGCCTTCGGGTTGTAAAGCACTTTTGTCAGGGAAGAAACGGTGAGGGCTAATATCCCTTGCTAATGACGGTACCTGAAGAATAAGCACCGGCTAACTACGTGCCAGCAGCCGCGGTAATACGTAGGGTGCAAGCGTTAATCGGAATTACTGGGCGTAAAGCGTGCGCAGGCGGTTGTGTAAGTCAGATGTGAAATCCC
>DATJCP010000102.1:0-2483 GCA_035514715.1 Candidimonas sp. | reverse complement strand
CGCTGGCTGGGGTTGACGGTACATAGTTCTGTGCAATTGTCTGATGATCGGGCGCAGGTGATGTTTACCGCCAGATATCGGGAAGGCGGGCGGGCGCATAGGCTAAGGGAGCATAGCCGGTTTGCGCTGGAAGACGGGTGTTGGTTTTATGTGGACGGCGAGGTGGATTCTGGAGAGCCGTCGTAAGCTGCCCTAACGGCAGCAGAAAAGCCGCCTACTCCCCTAACCGTGGCTTACGCTTCCGGCGCACCGCAAAATAATCATAAAGCCCATCCGGCACAATACGCAGCAGCTTAGCCACCCACGCCATCTGCCATGGGATCACCCTGTACGAAACCCCCTTCTCGATAGCCTTGACAGCCTGCTCGGCAAACCTATCAACCGGCATCAAAAAAGGCATCTTATAAGGATTCTGCGCCGTCATCGGCGTTTCTATAAAGCCCGGAGCAAGCGTCACCACCCTCACGCCAGACAGGCTCAACTCTACCCGCAAGCTCTCGCAATAGGCCCTGACAGCAGCCTTTGACGCACTATAAGCACCTGCCCCTGGCAAGCCCCGTACAGCAGCCACACTGGCGATACCCACCAAGCGCCCGCGCCCTTGCGACTTCATGGACGCAATGAACGGTTCAAAGGTAGCCACCGTGGCATTCAGATTGGTAGCGATGATTGCCTCGAACACCCGGTAATCATCCGGCTCTTCAGTCAGCGTACCGGCGCTGATTCCAGCACTGGCAATCACGACATCAACAGGCCCTTGCGCCAGGAAATCAGCCGCGGCTGCGTGCAAAGCGCTACGGTCGCGCACATCAAGTACATAGACACTATGCTCACCCGGCAAGCTGGCTTGCAAAGCAAGCAAGGCGTCCTGACGACGCCCCACCAACCCTATGCTGGCACCTTGCCGCGCATAAAATAAAGCGAGCGCGGCGCCTATGCCGCTGCTCGCTCCCGTAATAAATACGCGCTTCATCAATGCCAGTCGTTACTGCTTAGGCAAACTGGCATGCAGATCCTGCAGGGAGTAAACCTTCAGGCCACCGCCCTGACGCAGATACTGCAAGCCTTCGACCGCAGCGCAAGCGCCGGCAATCGTGGTGAAGAAGGTGACACGCGCTGCCAACGAGTTGATACGGATAGTACGCGAGTCGGCAATGGCATTGCGCCGTTCTTCAACGGTGTTGATGACCAGTGCGATTTCACCGTTCTTGATCATATCGACGATGTGCGGACGACCTTCGGTAACCTTGTTGACGACCTCTACTTTCAGGCCTGCGGCTTCGATTGCTGCTGCAGTACCGCGTGTAGCAACAATTGTGAAGCCCAAGGTAATCAGGCCGCGGGCGACTTCAACAGCACGTGGCTTGTCTTGTTCACGCACGCTGATAAATGCCGTCCCGGATTCAGGCAACAGCACGCTTGCAGCCAGCTGCGACTTCACGAAGGCTTCGCCGAAGCTTTCACCCACGCCCATGACTTCGCCCGTGGATTTCATTTCAGGGCCAAGAATGGTGTCGACCCCTGGGAATTTCACGAAGGGGAAGACAGCTTCTTTCACCGAGAAATACGTAGGGACGATTTCCTTGTGTATGCCTTGCGCGGCCAAGGTCTTGCCCGCCATCGCGCTTGCGGCGATCTTGGCCAACTGCAGACCGGTTGCCTTGGATACATAAGGCACCGTACGCGATGCACGCGGATTCACTTCCAACACGTAGACATCGCCGTCTTGAATTGCGAACTGTACATTCATCAAACCCTTGACGTTCAGGGCACGAGCCATGAGCGAGGTCTGACGCTTGATTTCGGCGATGACTTCAGCCGACAAGGAGTACGGAGGCAGACTGCAGGCCGAATCGCCCGAGTGCACGCCGGCTTGCTCGATGTGCTCCATGACGCCGCCGATAAATACGGTTTCGCCATCGGCCAGGCAGTCGACATCGACCTCGGTTGCGTTATTCAGGAAGTGATCCAGCAGCACCGGAGAGTCGTTGCTGACTTTGACCGCTTCGCGCATATAGCGCTCCAGGTCTTGCTGTTCGTGCACGATTTCCATGGCGCGGCCACCCAGCACATAGCTTGGGCGAACAACCAGCGGATAGCCGATTTCAGCGGCATGGGCCAATGCTTCGCCTTCAGTACGAGCAGTACGGTTGGGCGGTTGACGCAAGCCCAGCTTGTTCAGCAACTTCTGGAAGCGTTCGCGGTCTTCGGCAACGTCGATGGATTCGGGGCTGGTGCCGATAATTGGCACGCCATTGGCTTCCAGGGCACGCGCAAGCTTGAGCGGAGTCTGACCGCCGTATTGCACGATCATGCCGACCGGCTTTTCTTTGTGGACGATTTCCAGGACGTCTTCGAGCGTTACAGGCTCGAAATACAGGCGATCGGAAGTGTCGTAGTCGGTTGATACGGTTTCCGGGTTGCAGTTGACCATGATGGTTTCGAAGCCATCTTCACGCAAGGCCAGCGACGCATGCACGCAG
>DATJCP010000101.1:0-4227 GCA_035514715.1 Candidimonas sp. | reverse complement strand
AGTTGGGCGCTTAGCGTGGTTTCATCGATATCCACCCATTTACCGAAAAATTTCCAGCACGACCTGATGCGGCGGATGCCTACGCGTAATTGATGGGTATATTCGACGAGCACGGCAGGCACTGCATCGGTGCTGTCCACACCGGCCAGGAAGGTGGCGTTGCGGATGATCTGATTCATGCAGTCGTTGGCGCATAGCCGGTACGCAGCGTCGAGTGTCGGTGCAGCCTTCAGCGTTACCGCACTGGCGCGGCGCGGTTTGCGCAATGCTTCGTACACAGGTCGGAAAGGTGTTGGTTGTTGCTGCGCCGGGTCGGCCAGTTTGGCGTCGCAGGCAATCCGGGCCAGTGCATCGCCACGTTCCGCCTTGCTGCGCAGATCCAGGATCAACCCGTGTTTCTTCAGCCATTGTTGAGCCTGGGTAAACAGATGGTTGGTGCTGCCCGATACCTGTTCAAGCTCTAGCTCGCATAACGGCAGTTCAAGCGCCCCTGCTTTGATCGTGCCCTGGTCGTAGGCGAGTTCTATGGTGCCGGCCTTGGCTTGCTTCTTGAGTACTAGCCGGTTCACCAAGGTCTCGTAGCGTAGCTCCAGGGGGTGTTCCAGCTGGGCCAGTGTGCGGCCTATGGGCGTGCCATGGTAAACGGTCAGATCCAGCGTAGGTTCAGTACGCGGATGGTTGATTTCAACACGTGACAATTCGTCGGGGCCAGGTGTCTTGATAGTTTGCACCCACTGCTCGCCCTCCTTGCGCAAACGCAGGGCAATTTTTGCCTTGGCGAGTTCGTAGTTCTCTGTGTCGAAATAACAGGCGTGCAGCGGCAGTTCCGTCGCCCCAAGTTTGTGCAACGCTTTTTCGAGCGCTGCCCTTTTATGGGCGGGTACATGGAATTTAAGTTCGCGTTCAAGCATAGTGGCCCCTGGCTGTGTATGGGCGCATATTACTGTGTGCGGTTAAAGCAATGTTTTCCGAGCCCGGGTTATGACGACTTCGGCAACAATGACGATCAGAAAAATCAGGACGAGAATCAATGAGACCTTGTCCCATTGAAATAAATCCATCGCGCTGTTCAGCGCCATGCCTATGCCTCCAGCCCCAACCAGCCCCAATACGGCGGATTCACGTACATTGATATCCCATCGCAACAGGACAATGGACCAGAAGGCCGGCCTGATCTGTGGCCAATAGCCATAGCCGATAATTGAGCCCGTGGTTGCTCCTGCGGCGGTAAGTGCTTCGATGGGCCCGGGTTGTGCGTCGTCCAGGGCTTCCCCTAGCAGCTTGCCGATAAAGCCGATGGAACGGAATGCGATCGCAATCGTGCCTGCTAACGGGCCTGGCCCGAAAATGGCAATAAAGAGCAACGCCCATACCAAGGAATTGATGGAACGGCTGGACACAAGAATAAGGCGCGCCAGGAAATTGATGGCCTTGTTTTTTGTAAGGTTCTCGGCGGCCAGCAACCCCACAGGAACGGCCATGATCACGGCGAGTATGGTGCCAAGCGTGGCCATGTGCAGGGTTTCGATCAGCGCCTGTTGTATGGACCCGGCAAAGCTTTGCCATGAAATCGGCCACATCCGGTTGAGCAGGTCAGCCATTTGCGTAGGCGCGTCGTATAAAAATTCTGGAATGACGTCAATGGTTCGTATCGATTGGACAATCGCCAGTACAAACACGAAGTACAAGGCAAAGCGAAGCAGGCGCTGACCAGGGGTATAGCGCACCCAGATTCTGGGCGACTGATTTGCCGCAGAGTCCAGGTTATTCATGCGTCGTCCTCGATGGGGCGTGGCGTGGCACGTGATGGCGCTTTTCGTTGAAAGAGCGCGGCCAGCGATACGTTATCAAGCAGGATGGAGCGTACGACCCCAGCGAGAAGCTCCCCGACCATGATGATGGCAATAATGACAATGAGTATGGTGCAGACGAAGTCATAATCAAAGCGCTGGAATGCCGAAAACAAGGTGCCCCCTATGCCGCCTGCGCCAACGATACCGACCATGGTGGAATTGCGCAGGTTGGAGTCGAGCTGATAGGTGGAAAAGCCTACAAACCGTGCAAACACTTGCGGCAGTACCGAAAAGATAATGACATTGGCAAAGGACGCGCCTGTGGCGCGTACCGCCTCAACTTGCTTGAGTGATATTTCTTCTATGGATTCGGTGAAAAGTTTTCCAATGAAGCCGATTGATGCAACCGTTAGCGCCAGTACGCCCGCCAATGCGCCAAAGCCGACGGCTTTGACAAAAATAATGGCCACAATCACTGGGTGCAATGCGCGGCATAACGACACGATTGCCCGGGCAGGCCAGCTGGCCCAGGATGGCATCAGGTTGCGCGCGCCCAGCAGGCTTAAGGGCAGCGCCAGGCAAATGCCCAGCGTGGTGGCAAGGACGGCGATTTCCAGGCTTTCGGCAATGCCTTTCCAAAGCATGGCGCCCCGTTCGATGCTGGGCGGAAACATGCGGGACAGGAATTTTGCGCCGTGGCCCAGGCCGGCTTCGAACCGGTCCCACGAAAACCCTAGCTGCGTCGCTGCGAAAATGGCATAAGCCACAACCAGAATCAGCCCCAGCTTGGCGCGCAGCGATAGGGCGAAAGGCTTGCTGGGCGTGGTAACGGCAGGCGGCGCTATTCCAGCCACGATTCGCCTCCGTAAATCTGTTTCAAGACGCTGGTCGTCAACCCTGAGGTCAGGCCGTCGTAAACGATACGACCTTCGGACATGCCTATGATCCGCGAGGCATATCGTTTGGCTAGCTCGACATCGTGGATATTGACGATGACGGGAATATTGAAAGCGCGGCCTTGCTCGATAAGCAGCTCCATGATTTCAACCGACGTTTTGGGGTCGAGCGAAGAGGTGGGTTCGTCCGCCAGCAATAATTGCGGGCGTTGCATCAAGGCACGCGCTATGCCTACACGTTGGCGCTGGCCTCCCGACAATGCATCGGCGCGCTGGTCGGCAAAGCCTGCCAGCCCGACGGTTTCCAGCAGGCTGAAGGCATATTGAATGTCGGCGGGGTCGAAATGACGCCGCCAGGCATTGAAAGCCGAGGTGTAGCCCAGACGGCCCGTAAGCAGGTTTTCCATGACAGTCAGGCGCTCGACCAGATTGTATTCCTGGAAAACCATGCCGATACGGCGGCGAGCCTGCCGCAAGGCCGAGCCGCGCACTGTGGCCAGATCGATGAACCCACCTTCGTTTTCCAGAAGGATTTTGCCTTTGGTGGGTTCAACGAGCCGGTTGATGCAGCGCAATAGCGTGCTCTTCCCGGTTCCTGATGGCCCGATGATGGCCGTGAGGCCCTCATCGGTGAGGTCAAGGCTAATGTCTTTCAGGACAGGACGATTCGCCTTGTACTCTTTGACCAGGTTTTTGATATGGAGTGAAGCACCCATAACCGGTCAGTTCGCTTTTTTGCTGGCTTTGTCGTACGCAGAGCGTGTAAAGCTTTCACCGCCGGCTTTGGCGACATCGCGCACAATTGCCCAGTCTTTCTTGTAGGTAACAGGATAGAAGCGGTCAGCGCCGTTGAAGGCTTCTTTCATTTCGGCCGGAAAGCGATAGTCGTAGAAGCACTTGAGCATGGTGTCGCGGAACTTGGGTTCCAGGTCGTAGGCATAAGCGAAAGATGAGGTTGGGAATTTCTCGCTTGTGTAGATGACGCGGAAGTCGTCTTCCTTGACTTGCCCGCGTTCTGCCATGCGGTGGAAAACGTCGGAGGCAACGGCGGCGGCATCGTAGTCGCCTGAGTTCACGCCCATGACGGATTGGTCATGCTTGCCGGAGTAAAGGAATTCGTAGTCTTTGCCTGGAACCAGCCCTTCTTTGGGGAAAAGGGCGATAGGCGCCATGTTGCCGGAGTTGGACGATGGCGATGTGTGGGCAACCTTCTTGCCTTTCAGGTCGGCAAGGGTTTTATACGGGCTGTCTTTTTTGACGATGAGGATCAGGTTGTAGCCCTGGAAACCATTGGCATCGCCCTTGACTGCAAAAGGCACGGCGCCGGCCAGGTTGACGGCAAAGTTGGTCGGCCCGGTGGAAAACCCGCCCACATGCAGACGGTTCGAGCGCATGGCTTCGATTTCAGCGGCATTGCTTTGCACTTGATAGAAGACCACTTTGCGGTCTACGCATTGAGACAGGTACTTGGTGAATGGCGAGAATATTTCGGCATACACGGCTGGGTCTTCCACTGGGGTATAGGTAAACACCACCGT
>DATJCP010000100.1:0-2627 GCA_035514715.1 Candidimonas sp. | reverse complement strand
CCTTCCTGTTCAATCAGTCTATCGGCATCGATGCTCAGCACATCCCTTATCGCGGTAGCGCGCCAGCCCTGACTGACCTGGTCGGCGGCCAGATTCAGTTCATGACCAATACCCTCAATGACTCGTTACCGTTCATCCGCGAAAACCGAGTCAAAGCCTTGGTCGTAACCAGCAAAGAACGCAGCCCTATGTTGCCCGATGTTCCCGCTGCCGCGGAACAACTCATTCCAGGCTTTGAGATCGGCGCCTGGCAAGGCATTGTCGTTCCTGCCGGCACTTCGCCCGCAATTATCGAACGGTTAAATAGCGAAATTCAAAAAGCGCTGAAAACCGACACAGTACTTAAACAACTGGCCGTCCAGGGCGCCGAACCGCGCGGATCATCCCCCAGCGATTACAGTGCCTACATACTGAGTGAAACCAAACGCTGGGGCGATGTTATCCATGCCGCGGGCGTAAAACTGGACTAACGCTTTTCGAGGCATAAGCCATACACTATTGTTTTTTCGCAATAAGCAACATCATGACAATAGAAACCTTGGAGACATTGCTTGAGCGCGACTCCGCGCTGGTAACCGATGGCATACGACTGCATGCAATGATCAGCCCGGACCATACCGCGCTGATCATTGATGAAGAGCTTGTGTCGTACCGGCAGTTCAATGCGCTGCTGGACCGGGTCGCCCATTCTTTCGAAAGCCATGCCTTGCAGGTTGGCGATGTGGTGGCTATTTGCGCAGCAACCAGCCTTGAATACCTGGCGGTGTTTTTCGGCGCCATCCGGTACGGGGCCGTCATTGCCCCAATGTCGCCCAGCGCCAGCACAAAGGCCCTTGAAGCCATGATGCTCGACGCCGCTCCTAAACTGGTTTTCATCGACACAAGCACCGAACCCTTGTTGAAAGCAACGCTTGATACGCATGGGTTGGAAACAGTAAGCCTGGATAACCCCGCAGAAGCATGGCAGCGCTGGCTTTCAGACGATGCTTCCGAATACGCCAGGCCAGCCCCCCAGCCTTCTGATCCCATCAATATCATCTATTCGTCCGGCACCACAGGGATACCAAAAGGTATCGTGCATTCCGTTTCCATGAGATGGATACATAGCAGTCGCCGCATGACCGGCATTTCTTCCGATGCCACCGTATTGATATCCACGCCGCTGTATTCAAATACCACACTGGTCACCCTATATGCGGCGTTCACGCGCGGCGCGACCATCGTGGTCATGAAAAAGTTCGATGTGCAGTCTTATCTCGAGTTGGCCCAAGCCCACAGAGCTACGCACACCATGCTGGTCCCCGTCCAGTATCAGCGCTTCATGAACTATCCCGACTTCGATGCTTATGATTTGTCGTCGTTCAAGCAAAAATTTTGCACCAGCGCACCTTTTCCCAAGGAACTGAAGCAAGCCCTGGTGGCCCGCTGGCCCGGCGACCTGCTTGAAACCCTCGGCATGACCGAAGGCGGTGGCATTTGCATACTGGAGGCACACAAACATCCCGATAAACTGCATACGGTGGGCAAGCCAGCTCCCGGAAGCGATATCAAGCTGCTGGATGAACAAGGCAACGAAGTAAAGCCGGGCCAGGAAGGCGAAGTCGTGGGGCATTCCGCAGCCATGATGCTGGGCTACAAAAATCAAGCAGCGTTAAGTAAGGAAATAGAATGGATTTCCCCGGAAGGCAAACGCTACCTTAAGTCGGGCGATATTGGCCGCTTCGACGAAGACGGCTTTCTGGTCTTGATGGGCCGGCGTAAAGAAATGATTATTTCGGGCGGCTTCAATATTTACCCCAGCGACCTTGAGTCGGAACTGCAGCAACACAGCAAAGTTCTTGAGTCGGCCGTTGTCGGCGCACACTCGGAAGACTGGGGAGAGATCCCGGTCGCATTCGTTGTCCTGAAAACTGGCGAGCATCTGGAAGAAACAGAACTGCTGGACTGGGTCAACGCCCGGGTAGGGAAAATGCAGCGTATCAAAAAACTGCGCTTCCTGGACCTATTGCCAAGAAGCTCGATTGGCAAAGTGCTCAAGAAAGAATTGCAAAAGCTGACCAACGACATGTAAATAAGGCTGTGATAGCATCGCACCTATGTTTTCACGGGGCTCATATCCTTGCATGCCTTTAACCGTCTGGCGCTTCATGCTCTGGTTGACGGTAGCGGCGTTTGCCTGCCGGGCCTTGGTGCCGACAGGCTTCATGCCGGATACAAATGCCCTTCGAAACGGCCAGTTAGTCCTTACCTTTTGCACAGTTGGCGGCGGCACGTCCATTCTGCCGCTTAATCTGCCGGATACGCCCAAGAGCGCGGCGGATCAAGACGCTACCAACAGCATCGATTGCCCGTTCGGCTTGCTCGCCGAACAGGCCATGGTAGCGCCTTCGGCGATGCAGGTTTTAGTTGCGGCAATCTTGCGGCAAGTATCACCAACGCTCTTGTTCAAGGCCTTGCCGCCACTGCCGGCACATGGCCCGCCTCTTGGTTCACGAGCCCCTCCCCCTAGCTTCGGTTGATTTGTTTCTACGTTGCCGGCCCCCATTGCGCCGGTCAAAAACAATAGTCATTCCGAGGTTTACCCATGCTTCGCTCTCATTCCCGGGCCGCGGTTTTTGCTGTGCTCG
>DATJCP010000099.1:0-3341 GCA_035514715.1 Candidimonas sp. | reverse complement strand
TTGCTTGGCATCTTCCCGGTTGACCGATATCGGGTTATGAGGGTGGACTTGGCGCAGCCTATCGATACCAATGGACATCGTACTCATCAGATTCGACTTGTACGACGTCAATAGAAGCGGCCACTGTTGCTTATCGTAGGTTGCGCGCATGTCGCTGCCATTAGCCAGACGCGTGGGATACCAAGTTGGACAGCCGCTGAAGTGCTCGCCAGTCATCGAGTGACGTATTGACGCGATGTCTTCATTCCAGATTTGCAGCGGCTTGGGGTAGGCCTTGCGCAAATGCTTGCCTTCCCAGGCTTGTTCTATCTTGTCGAAACGGCCGCCGCGAGTCAGTAACATTGCGACTTGACGCCATTCTTCCGGTTTGAGCTTTTCTTGTAGCAAAGGGGCGTATTTATTGACGCCGGTCAGCTCCATGTCATCGTCGCTGGCGTTTCCTACTGACTTACCGCCAAAATAGGCAATATTGGCCATGCCGCGCAGGTAAAAGTCTTCGGGTGAGTTCAAACCGTGCTTGCCGCCATCTTTGTCGGTAATCACGTTATCGCCAAAGCCCGGCATGTCCAGGCGCTTGGCTACGGCAATCAGGAAAGTTTCCAGATTGACGGCTTCGCCGCCTGCTGTCTTGGCCACGGCAGGTGTAACGGTCGGCCAGCGCACAGTCGAAGACTTGGCGATGACGTCGGCCCAAGGCGCTGAAACGCCCCAGCTTTCATAGGTTACGGTGTCCGGCACGATATAGTCGGCCAGCGCGTTGGTTTCATTGATAAATGGATTGACGGAAATGGACAGTGGCAGGACCTTGGGGTCTTTTAGTTTTTCCAGCGCAACGCTCTTGAAGCCGGGGATGCCGTAGACGGGATTAGCCATGTGGTTGATCCAGACCTTGGCGCGGTACGGATAGCCTTCCATGCCTGAAACTATCATTTCACTGCTCAGCCCGCCCACTGCGGGATACCATGGCGCTGCCGCGGGATAAGGCGATTTGCCCGCTTCTTTCTTGCGGCGGTACTCGCTGGTTTTCTCGTAGGCGTAGCGGTTGCGCGACAAGGCAACGCCCTTGGGCGCCACTTTGCCTTCGAACTTGGCGAAGTTATAGCGTGGACCGGGTCCGAATGGCCCGAAGGGGCCGGCATCCAGCACAAGTCCGCCTTCGACGTTCAGGTTACCAACCAGCGTGTTAAGCATTGCAATGGCATAGGCGGTATAAAAGCCTGAACCATTCATGGTTCCGCCGTGGGCATCGGCTACGGCGTGCTTGCCATGGCTGGTGAACTCCCTAGCCATGGATTCCATGTCGGCCTGGGCTACCCCGCAAAGCTCGGCATATTCGGCGATGGTTTTTCGTTGTGCTTCAGTGCGCAACAACGCCAGCGACGAACATACTCGTACTGCTGCGCTGTCCTCTGTCTGGCCAGTCATGGGTACAGCCACATCCACGAACAATGCCGCCGGCCCTGCGTGGGTGTGAGGCACCAACTGACCGTCCTGGCTTTGCACGACATAGGCATCAGGTTCTTTCTCGTCGCCTGTTTTTGGCCAGCCCATATCCGCGCCGCGCAGGAACGTGCCGTATCTTGGGTGCTTGTCGTCGGCAATGACAAGATGGGTCGCGTTGCTCCAGGACGCTTCACCAGCCGCTTTCATGGCGACAGGGCCAGGCTGGGCAAGTGCTACGGCATCGTAGCGTTCGTTCTCGATGATCCATCGGATCATGCCCATGACAAGTGCCAAGTCGGTGCCCGGCAGTACAGGTTGCCAGCGGTTGCCGGAACCGGCGGCCAAGCTGGATGACGTGGGCAGGATGGGTGACACTACGATGTAGCGGAAGGTATTTTCTTTGCGGGCGCGTGCCTCGGCCAGTTCCCTGCCCTGTCTTTGAAATGGGTTGCCTGATTGCGCAGGAGCTGCACCAATGAACAGACCGAAAGTCGCACTTTTCCAGTCGGGCTTGCCATGCGGCATGCTGCGGGTGTCGGCCAACGCCGCCCCAGCTCCAACACGGAAAGACTGGCCGCAGTATGAGCCGTGATTGCTGATGTTGATGGTGCCGAAGGACTGTTCCGCAAAACGCTTCAGCAATGGCGTACGCCCTTCGTTACCGGCATCGGTCACCAGTAATTGATTGGACAGCGGGCCGTATTCAGGATTCTGCGCATCGATTAGTGTTTTGTTGTCGAAAATCGCACGCATGCCTTCCACGTGACCTTCGCCGAACAGGTTGCCGCCTTCGCACACTTCTTCGATCAGTTGCTCGAAAGAAATGCTTTCCCATTTTCCTTCGCCCCGTGCGCCGACACGTTTGAGCGGCTTCAGGATCCGGTATGGACTGGATTGCTGTTCCTGCATGGCGGAACCGCGCGCACAGGAGGTCGCGCGCCCTTCCAGCCCATTTTCACCGCCCAGCATTGCATAGACTTCGCGCACCGGCAGTTCCATTGGCGCAGGATTGGTGGTTGCCAAGGGGTGATAAGGGTTGCCGGCAATGCGTATGATGCGATTCGTTGCTGTGTCGATACGCACTCGCACGCCGCATTGCGTCCAGCAACCCAGGCAGCTGGACGGGCTTACGACCTGCCCTGGCTGGGCCGACAAAACGCCCGAGACGGGATCGATACGGAACTCTGGTGTCAACGAGTTGCCGCGCACCGCGCTGGCCACTGGTACGCCTGCCGTGCCTGTGACCAGGCCCTTGACGGCACGGGCAACGGTTTCGCCGTAGCCTGCTGCAAAGGCTGCCAGGCCGCCGGCTGCTACACCGCCGCGAACAATCAGTTTGCGCCGGTCGATGTTGGTTTTATCTTTCTTGCTCATGATTTATGTATCCTGTTCAGTTGCTGGCTGCAGCCAGCGGCGCGCATTGTGGCTTGTACGTTGGAAAGCGTTCCAACAGGTAAGTGATGACCGCAAGCAGCGCTGTGCACAAGCCAAACACCCCTACCATGCCCATCAGGCCGTCGCCGCCCAGCGGCATGCTATACAGGTACAAACCGGCACCATATTTGGGCACGCCCTGGACGCCCATGAAAATAATCCAGCGGAATACCCAGGCTGCTGTCAGCATTGCACCCGCCACGAACAGCGAATAAGCGTTGCCTGCCAGCGCCTTGGGATGGCGCGACAGCAGAATGACGATACCCACGCCTGCAAGTACCGAGCCAAAGAAGCTCAAACGCCAAGCGGGAAACTGATCGAATAGGCGCATTGCGGCAGTAAAGGATTCGCTGCTGCCTAGAATGCCTGTTGCCGCCCATGCGCCAGCACATACCGCCAAGGCTGCTACAGCATATAAAGCCATACGGCGCAGCAAAGGCATAGGTAGCGCCTGTACGCCGCCC
>DATJCP010000098.1:0-10962 GCA_035514715.1 Candidimonas sp. | reverse complement strand
CGGGTGGCGCAGGGTTACGCGCCGCCCGCTGAGCAGACCTACGCCAGGCTTTTCAGGCGGCTCTCAAGTTCGGCCTTCAAGCTTGGATCCAGTTTCAAATTGCGCGCCAACTCGTCAAGGTAGGCACGCTCCATGAAGCTTTCTTCATCGACAACCAGCAGGCTGGCCAAATACACTTCCGCAGCAAGCTCGGGGCTGGTCGCCAACGCGGCCACCTGAGACGGATCGGCCGGCTTTGCCAGCTCGGCATCGAACCATGCCCGTGCAGATGGATCATTGGACAGTTTCACTACTTCACTGTCCATAAGCTGTTTTTCTTCCGGGCCAATATGACCATCGGCCTTTGCCGCCGCGATCATGGCCGATAAGATGACCTTGCTATGCTGTTCTATGCCGGGCGCAGGCAAGCCAAGCACGGGCTGTGGAGCAGGCTGAGGCGTAGGCTGCCCTTGCTCGGCAGCAGCGCCTTGCTTGCTTTGCCAATCTTGGTAGGCCTTTAAAGCCAAGGCGCCCAATGCAGCGGCACCGCCATATGCCCCAACTTTACCGCCCATTTTGCGGAATTTCTTATTGCCCAGCAACAGCCCCAGTACGCCACCAGCGATAGCACCGCCCCCAAAGCCGCCCAGATTCGACCCGAGTTTCGAATCGCCTACCTTGGAACTGGCTGTCTGGGCAAGACCTTGGCCAGACTGAAGCAATTGCTGCAAAAGCTGTTGTACCGACATAGTTGGGTAACCCTATAAAACCGATAAGAAAGAACTACGACCATTGGCTGGGGGGTAAAGTTCAATACAAATAACAACAACAAAAAGGCTTCAGTGCGTATTAACCCTAATAGCCTCAGACACCCGAAGCAAATGCCCATGAGATGCCGGCAAGAAGGCATAACGCATTTATTTAATTAACGTTTTCAGTTGACGGACCTTGACCTGGGTATTACATTGCCTGAAACCACGCAAAACAAGTAGGCCTATCTGTCTAGGAAACTAAAATGTGGAATCCATTTACGCAAGCCCCGTCCGACAGCAGCCCTTCCACACGCAAGGAAGAATTGCGGAGTTTTGTGTTTCTTTCCGTAATAATCGCCCCCATCCTTGCAGTCCTGCTTGTCGCCAGCTATGGTTTCATAGTCTGGTTCTATCAGATCCTTGCCGGTCCGCCGGGTAGTTGACTTCAGCGCCCCCTCGAATAGCCAATCCACCTTCGGACTAGCCAATGAGCGATGAACTGCATATTATCAGCCTGATTGTCCACTCGATGCCATCGTCGATCTCAGCAGTCAGCGCAAGCATAACTGCCCTGCCCGATGCCCGGATCCACGGTTCGGACGCCAACGGCAAGTTGGTCGTCACGCTTGAAGCGTTAAGCTCTGCAGAAATCCTGCATCAGGTAGCAACTATCCAGCGCACCGACGGCGTAATCAATGTCGCCATGGTCTATCAACATGTCGAATCACTAGATTCCCTGAACGCGGAGATCAATCATGCCGACTACACGACGTGACTTCATGAGGCAATCTGCCGCCGCCGCGGCGGGCTTGGTTGCAGGTATTCCAATCGTCAATGCGCAAGGTGGCAGCGCATACTCCGAAGCGTCCAAACTAACCTGGTCCAAGGCTCCATGCCGCTTTTGCGGCACCGGCTGTGGCGTTACTGTTGCCGTGAAGGACAACCGTGTCGTTGCGACACAAGGTGATACCGAGGCCGAGGTTAACCGCGGCTTGAATTGCGTTAAGGGCTACTTCCTTTCCAAGATTATGTATGGCGCAGACCGGCTGACAACCCCGCTGCTGCGCATGAAAGACGGGCAATACGCCAAAGAAGGCGAATTCCAGCCTGTTTCGTGGGATCGGGCTTTCGACGAGATGGCCAAGCAATTTAAAAAATCGCTCAAGGCCAAGGGGCCGACGTCAGTGGGCATGTTCGGCTCCGGTCAATGGACTGTCTGGGAAGGTTACGCTGCCTCCAAACTGATGAAGGCCGGCTTCCGCAGCAATAATATCGACCCCAATGCACGGCACTGCATGGCGTCCGCCGTAACCGGCTTCATGCGGACTTTCGGCATGGATGAACCGATGGGTTGCTATGACGATATTGAAGCGGCAACCGTCTTCGTGCTGTGGGGCTCCAATATGGCGGAGATGCACCCCGTCTTGTGGACACGCGTCACCGACCGGCGTCTCAGTGGCCCCGACGTCAAGGTGGTTGTGCTATCAACGTTTGAGCATCGCTCGTACGAACTAGCCGACATCGAGCTGACCTTTACACCGCAAAGCGATCTTGCGATCCTCAACTACATCGCCCACCATATTATTTCGACGAACAGGGTCAACAAGGACTTCGTCCAGAAGCACACCAACTTCAAGATCGGCAATGCTGATATCGGCTACGGCCTGAGGCCCGAGCATCCGCTGCAAAAGGCAGCCAAGAACGCAGATGACCCTAATGGCGCCAAACCTTACACCTTCGACGAGTATGCCAAGTTCGTCTCTACCTACGATCTGGACTACACCGCGAAGCTGACCGGCGTACCCAAAAACCGTTTGCTGGCGCTCGCCGAGTTGTATGCCGACCCGAACACCAAGGTAATGTCGTTTTGGACCATGGGCTTCAACCAGCACACGCGCGGCACCTGGGCCAACAACCTGGTTTACAACATTCACCTGTTGACCGGCAAGATTTCCACTCCAGGCAACAGCCCTTTCTCGCTCACTGGTCAGCCTTCGGCCTGTGGTACCGCACGCGAGGTCGGTACTTTCTCACACCGACTGCCTGCCGACATGGTGGTAACCAATCCCGAGCACCGCGCTCGTGTTGAGGATGTCTGGAAGTTGCCAGCAGGCACCATCCCCGACAAGCCCGGCTACCACGCAGTTCTACAAAACCGCATGCTCAAAGACGGCAAGCTCAACTGCTATTGGGTGATGGTCAACAACAATATGCAGGCCGGCGCCAACATCATGCAGGAAGGCTATCCCGGCTATCGCAATCCGGAAAACTTCATTGTCGTTTCTGACGCTTATCCAACTGTCACCGGCGTGGCGGCAGATCTGATCCTGCCCACCGCCATGTGGGTGGAAAAAGAAGGCGCTTACGGCAATGCTGAACGGCGTACCCAATTCTGGCACCAGCTTGTTAATGCGCCGGGCGAAGCACGCTCCGATTTGTGGCAATTGATGGAGTTTTCCAAGCGCTTCAAGATCGAGGAAGTATGGCCAGAGGAACTGATTGCCAAGCAGCCGGAAGTTCGTGGCAAGACACTCTTTGAAGTGCTTTTCAAAAACGGCAACGTAGACAAATTCCCACTATCGGAAATCTCGAAGGACTACGCAAACGACGAGTCCAAAGCCTTTGGTTTCTATGTACAAAAAGGCCTATTCGAAGAATACGCCACCTTTGGTCGCGGCCATGGGCATGACCTTGCGCCATTCGACGAATACCACAAGGCGCGCGGCATGCGTTGGCCGGTAGTCAACGGCAAGGAAACGCGATGGCGCTACCGCGAAGGTTCTGATCCTTATGTAAAAGCCGGATCCGACTTTCAGTTTTACGGCCATCCGGATGGCAAGGCGATTATCTTTGCCCTGCCCTATGAGCCAGCGGCTGAAGCACCTGACAAGGAATATCCGTTCTGGTTATCCACTGGACGGGTGCTGGAGCATTGGCATTCAGGCTCGATGACACAACGCGTGCCGGAACTGCATCGCGCCGTGCCCAATGCCGTGTGCTATATGCACCCAGACGATGCCAAGGCACTGGGCGTGCGTCGTGGCAGCGAGGTCGCGATTACATCGCGGCGCGGCACAATGCGAACGCGAGTGGAAACACGTGGTCGCAACAAACCGCCGCTGGGACTGGTTTTCGTGCCTTGGTTCGACGCCAGCCAACTGATCAATAAGGTCACGCTTGATGCTACTGATCCGATCTCGCTACAGACCGACTTCAAGAAGTGCGCAGTCAAGATCACCAAGGTCTAAGGGGGAACCACGGTTATGAAAACCTTGCTCCGATACATCGCCCTCCTGCTGTGCCTGAGCCCACTCTTTGTACTGGCGCAACAGGCCCAGCCGGCCAAGCCATTCATCGATGCGGCGCGCGGCCCAACGTCGATTCCCGACGAGCCTCGCCCACCGGTATTGGGTAATGCCGTCAACGATGATCTGCGTCGCACGCGCAACTACACGATGCAACCGCCGACCATTCCGCACCGTATCGATGGTTACCAGGTGGACAAGAACTTCAACAAGTGCATGGACTGCCACGCCCGCACCAAAATCCAGGCATCACAAGCAATCCCGGTCAGCATTACCCACTATATGGATCGCGACGGGAACATGCTGGGCCAGATTTCGACACGAAGGTATTTCTGCCTGCAATGCCACGTTTCGCAAGATGCGGTGAAGCTGATTGTGCCAAACACCTTTGAGGACGTAGACACTGTGATCCAGAGATCTCTAGAAACGTCAAAAAAATGAGCCGGACGGGAGACACAAACCATGCTGAACTCTTTCATGCGACTCTTCAAACGCTACTGGACGGTGGTACGCCGTCCCAGCGTTCACTTCAGCCTGGGCTTCCTTACTATCGGCGGCTTCATTGGCGGCATCGTATTCTGGGGAGCGTTCAATACGGCGATGGAGTTAACCAACACCGAAAAGTTCTGTACAGGTTGTCATGAAATGCGCGACAACGTGTTCGCCGAACTAAAGTCTACTATCCACTACACCAACCGCTCCGGCGTGCGCGCGGTTTGTTCCGACTGTCACGTGCCACACGACTGGACTGACAAAATCGCCCGCAAGATGCAGGCCTCCAAGGAGGTCTGGGGCAAGATATTCGGCACCATCAGTACGCGTGAGAAGTTTCAGGAAAAGCGCCTGGAACTGGCGCAACACGAATGGATCCGCATGAAAGCCAACGACTCACTGGAGTGTCGTAACTGCCACAATTACGATTCCATGGACTTTACGCGCCAGAGCCAGCGGGCACAGACGATGCACTCGACCTACCTGGACAGCAAGGAAAAAACCTGTATCGATTGCCACAAGGGCATCGCCCACCACTTACCTAACATTCCCCCTGGCGGAACCCTGGCTGCTACTGGTGGCAAGTAGGTTCCCAAGGGTGATAATGCTTCGTAACACTCATGGAAAACGGATGCTGTCTGCCAAGAACGTGTCCTGCCGGCGCGGGGGCCGAACAGTGCTGGCGAATCTGGATTTTCAATTGCACCCAGGCCAAGCATTGGAATTGCGCGGCGCTAACGGAAGTGGCAAGACCAGCCTGCTGCGCGTGCTGGCAGGGCTAGCGCCACTGTCCGATGGCGAACTCTTTTGGAATGACCAAGCTCTACATCCCGGCGATGCCGACCATATGGCGCGCTTGGCATACCTCGGCCACCAGAACGGCCTTAGCGCCGAACTGAGCGCAACACAAAACCTACGCTTTTCGCAGCAATTGGGTGGCGGAACAGAACCCGCCGCCGCGTTGCACGCCTGGAATCTGGACTCGGCGACAGATCAAGCGGTGCGTTATCTCTCGCAAGGACAACGCCGACGCCTCGCATTAGCACGAGTCTGGATGGGGCAACGTCTCCTCTGGCTGCTGGACGAACCCTGCGCCGCGCTCGATAGCGCGGGAGAAGCCTTGTTTGATGTACAGCTGTCGCGACATCTTGAGGCAGGCGGAATGGCGGTGATCGCTACGCATCGTGCCTTGGCGATTCCCGCAATGGCGCTGCAGCGTGTCGATCTTGACGCCTTACCCTTGGATTCCACCATTACCGAGGGCGTTTACGCTGCATGCTGATTCCTATATTCACGCGCGAACTACTATTGGCAGTGCGACGTCCGTCGGATGCACTCAGCGGACTCTTATTCTTCATTCTCGTCGGCAGCCTTTTCCCGTTGGCTATCGGGCCAGACTCCGACTTGCTACGTGCCATCGGCCCAGGTGTGGTCTGGGTAGCCGCCTTGCTAGCTGTCCTGACCTCGCTCCACCGCCTATTCGAACACGATCTGGCAGACGGCAGTCTCGAACAATGGGTGTTGATACCACGTGCCTTGACCGGCCTTGTCGCTATCAAGATAGCAGCACACTGGCTTATTGCCTGTCTACCGTTGATTCTCGTGGCGCCCCTATTGGCCCTGCAATACGGGCTTTCAAACGAATCAGCAGGCTATCTGATCGTCGCTCTGCTGCTGGGCACGCCGACCCTGGCTTTGCTCGGGGCACTGGGCGCCGCGTTGACACTGGGGATGCGCGGCCAGGTGCTGCAAGCCTTGATTGTGCTGCCCATGTGCATACCGCCATTGGTTTTTGGTTGTGCAGCAGTCACCGCCAGCCAGCAAGGTTTACCAGCGTGGCCAGCGTTGAATTTGCTCGGCGCATGCCTGTCGCTGGCCGTCTTTCTTTGTCCCTGGGCCACAGCTTCGGCTTTGCGCCTGGCGCTGGAATGATTGTATGAATACATCCACATCCTCGCCTGCTCTGCGCATCCAGCGTCCATGGCGCAGCCTTGCCGCTCCCCGGATTTTTCATCCATTCGCCGGCAAACTCATCCCCTGGTTCGCCGCACTCGCCGCCATATCAGCACTTGCCGGTTTGTGGATAGGCTTTCGTATTGCACCCACCGATCATCAACAGGGTGAGGTTTATCGCATCATTTTCCTGCATGTGCCCGCCGCATGGATGTCGATGTTCCTGTATCTGCTTGCAGCCCTGCATGCCGGACTAGGTTTAGTATTTGGCACACGCCTGTCGCCGCTGATGGCGCGCGCCCTGGCGCCTACCGGTGCGTTTTTCACCGTGATCGCGCTGTGGACCGGCGCTGCCTGGGGCAAACCAACCTGGGGCGCATGGTGGGTATGGGATGCGCGCCTCACTTCAGAACTGATATTGCTATTCCTCTATATGGGGTATCTGGGACTGGTGTCCAGCATAGAAGACCCACGCCGCGCCGACAACGCCGGCGCCATTGTCCTGCTGGCTGGTGTGGTGAACGTGCCTATCATCTATTTCTCGGTGCAGTGGTGGAGTACCCTGCATCAAGGCGCCACGATACGTTTTGATGCCGCACCAAGCATGACACACGCGATGCTGGCTGGCATGTTGCTAATGACCTTGGCTTGCTGGGCCTACAGCGTGGCTGTTGCCCTGGCTCGGGTACGCTGCCTGATCACAGAGCGCGCGGCAATGGAGAGGGCTTGATGAACCACACTTTCTACTTGTTGCTGGCCTATGGTGTTGGCGCATTACTGCTGGCACTCGAACTGTTTCTTTTACGACAGCGTTGCCGTCGCACCCGCAAACTACGGCAGAGCGAGCACACATGAGCCCACGTAAACGGCGTCTTGCTTTCATCATCTTGGGACTGGCCGCAGTGTCCATCGCGGTTGCGCTGGTGCTCAATGCATTGAACAGTAATGTGATGTTTTTCTACAGTCCTAGCCAGATACAGGCAGGTGAAGCACCGCGCCAGACAAGTTTCAGACTAGGCGGCCTGGTGGAGTCCGGCTCACTGCGTCGCGGTGCGGATGGGCTGGATATGCATTTCATCGTGACAGACGGCGCTTACAGCATTCCCGTAAGCTATCGAGGACTGCTGCCCGACCTGTTCCGCGAAGGGAAAGGCGTAGTGGTAGCTGGCCGCATGCATGATGGCACGGCATTCACCGCGACTGAAGTACTAGCCAAGCATGATGAAAACTACATGCCGCCGGAAGCAGCCGCGGCGCTGAAAAAAGCACACGACGCCAAGGGAGTGGGGCTGCAATGATTCCCGAAACAGGTGTATTTGCACTAGTGCTGGCTCTGTTGGTAGCGGTTGCGCAAGCAATACTCCCACTGGCTGGAGCACACCGGGGAGTCGCAGCATGGATGCGCGTGGCACGCCCCGCAGCGGCGTTGCAATGCGTGCTCGTCTGGTTAGCCCTCGCCTGTCTGGCCCATGCCTTTCTCACGAATGATTTTTCAGTGATGTATGTCGCGTCCAATTCGCATACAGATCTGCCCGCTATCTACCGCTTCACTGCCGTGTGGGGCGGGCATGAGGGCTCCTTGCTGCTGTGGCAGGGACTACTCTCGGCCTGGACGTTGGCGGTGGCGCTACGCAGCCGCCAATTGCCACAAGCCTATGCCGCTCGCGTGCTGGGTGTCATGGGCATACTCAGTGTTGGGATGCTGCTGTTCCTGCTGTTCTTATCCAATCCATTCGAACGCTTGATCCCTGCCGCAACAGAAGGGCGTGATCTGAACCCCTTGCTGCAGGACCCGGGCATGGTGGTACATCCTCCCTTGCTCTATATGGGCTATGTAGGTTTCTCGGTGGCCTTTGCATTCGCAATTGCGGCGCTGCTATCCGGCGAGCTCAATGCCGCGTGGGCCCGCTGGTCGCGCCCATGGACGTTGGCGGCCTGGAGCTTTCTGACTCTCGGAATCCTGCTAGGAAGTGGCTGGGCCTATTACGTGCTGGGCTGGGGCGGCTGGTGGTTCTGGGATCCAGTGGAAAATGCGTCCTTCATGCCCTGGCTAGTCGGCACGGCGCTGATTCATTCGCTGATCGTCACCGACCAACGGGGTGCTTTCCGCAGCTGGACCGTGATGCTGGCGATCGCCGCTTTTTCGCTGAGTTTATTAGGCACCTTCCTGGTTCGTTCCGGCGTGCTGACCTCTGTCCATGCCTTTGCCGTGGATCCCGGCCGCGGGCTCTATATTCTCTGCTTCATCGTCTTTGTCATTGGCACGTCCCTGCTGCTCTTTGCCTGGCGCGCACCCCGAATAGGGCTTGGAGGCTGGTTCTCTGTGCTCTCGCGCGAGTCGCTATTACTACTCAATAACGTGCTGTTCACTGCCGCTGCAATGGCGGTACTGACTGGGACGCTATATCCATTGCTGCTGGACGTGTTGGGCGGCGAGAAAATTTCAGTCGGGCCGCCCTACTTCGAGGCCGTTTTCATTCCACTGATGGTGCCTGCACTGATGCTCATGGGCATAGGCCCGATGGCTCGCTGGAAGCGCAGCACACTGCCCGACCTGAAAAGACAATTGCGCTGGGCGCTTGCGGCCAGTGGCATCAGTGCCTTGGTTCTGGGGTTGTTGTTGCCGGTCAGCACAAGCGGCTGGACACCGATGTCGGCCTTCGGTTTACTGTTAGCGACCTGGTGCATTTGCAGCACGCTGGCACATGCCTGGCAGCGCTTGAAGAGCAATGGCGGTAGTGCACAACGTGCGTCACGCCAGCCACTCAGTTGGTGGGGCATGCTGCTGGCTCACTTAGGCATAGGCCTGTTTGTCTTTGGCGCCACGCTGGCGACAAGCTTCGAGGTCAAGCGCGAGTTGAGCCTCTCGATGAATCAACAAGTCAGTGTGGGCGGCTATGAGTTCCGGCTGGACAAACTGGAGCCAGTCGCCGGCCCCAACTATGACGCCCAACGAGCATCAATCAATGTACAGCGCGATGGCCGGGAGGTCGGCGTGCTACAGCCCGAGAAACGTCTTTATCGTGCGCAGAACATGCCGCTTAGCCAGGCAGCGATTGACACCGGTCTGACACGGGATTTGTTCGTCGCTCTAGGTGACGCAGTAGACGACAAGACATGGACGCTACGCATCCAGGTTAAGCCCTTCATGAACTGGATCTGGGCTGGCTGTCTGCTGATGGCCATAGGTGGCTTGCTGGCGCTGGCCGATCGCCGCTATCGAGTGCTCGCCACACGCCGCGCGAACCGCGCCGCTACAGCATCGCCTGTTAAAGCAGGAGGCGCAGCCTGATGCGCTTCATTTTACCGCTCGTAGCCTTCCTTGGTCTGGCTATCGTATTGGGGCTGGGCTTGCAACGTGATCCACGCGCCTTACCCTCGGCGCTACTGGATCGACCGGCGCCGCCTATTGACCTGCCTTTGCTTGATGACTCCAATCGTCACTTCGACTTAAGCAAATTGCGGGGGCAAGTCTGGCTACTTAATGTATGGGCCTCGTGGTGTGCGCCTTGCCGTGAAGAGTTGCCGGCGCTCAGGGTACTGACTGGCCGCGACAATATTCCACTGTACGGTCTGAACTACAAGGACGATGCGGTGCAAGCGCGTGCCCTCTTGCAGCAGGTAGGCAATCCTTATCTGGGATCAGCTGTCGACACCAATGGGCGCGTCGGCATGGACTATGGCGTGCAAGGCGTGCCGGAAACCTTTGTGATCGATGCTGCCGGGCGCATACGCTATCGCCATGTCGGTCCTGTCACGGCTGCAATATGGCGCGATAAACTGATGCCGGTTGTGGAGGCGTTGCGATGAGGGTTCCGATTCTATTATTGAGCCTGTTGCTGGCGGCACCACTTTACGCCGCAAAATCGACTGAGCTAGACGCACGGGAAGCCAGATTGGCGACGCAGCTACGCTGTGTGGTTTGCCAGAACCAAACGGTAGCTGAATCGAATGCGCCGTTGGCCGCTGACATGCGGCGCGAGATTCGTACCCAACTTGAAAGCGGTCATAGCGACCAGCAAGTGATCGATTTTTTTGAGCAGCGTTACGGCGCTTTTGTTCACTATCGTCCTCCATTCCGTCCCGCCACTTGGCTGCTATGGGGCGCGCCTTTCTTGTTTGCCCTGTGCGGGCTGGCGTTGTTGCTCACTGTGCTGCGGCGCCGCAGCAGTGAGCATCACGCCAAACCATTGAGTCACGAACAACGTATTCGTGCTCGTCATTTGCTGGATGAGGATCTAAAGCCATGAGGAGCGCGACATGAGCGCATTGTGGCCCTTATGGGCAAGCGCACTTGCACTGCTGCTGTTGACCTTGGGCGGCTTACTTTGGCCGCTATTGCGTGAGCCCACAGAGCGCTCCGGCATCACCCCTGATACGCACGAACGCCTGCGTCGCCTCTACCGCACACAGCGCAGCGAGCTGGAACGCGAACACCAACGTCAGTCACTAAGTGATGATGATTATGCGCAAGCTGTCGA
>DATJCP010000097.1:0-5098 GCA_035514715.1 Candidimonas sp. | reverse complement strand
CTTGCCGATACCGCCCGCCAACACCATCAGCAACGGCAGCACCGCCTCGACGCTCTGCATAGGGAATCATCCAGCCTGGCTGCCAAAACCTTGGCCAATAAAGCCCCACTGTCGCAGGCTGCCAGCATAGACGCTGCCAGCCGCCAGCAAGTCATTGCCGACGCACTAGCCCGCGCCCGTGCCCGGCGCCAAAAACAATGAATAACGCCAAACGCACCGAAATTTTCCAACGCCTGCAGGCCGCTAACCCCAATCCGACCACTGAACTGGAATACGACAACACCTTCCAGCTGCTGATCGCCGTGATTCTTTCAGCCCAGGCTACTGATCGATCCGTAAACCTGGCTACACGCAAGTTTTTCCCGCAGCATGGCACACCTGAAGGTCTGCTGGCGCTGGGCGTGGACGGCCTGGCCGATTACATCAAGACAATAGGCCTGTACAAAACCAAGGCCAGCAATGTGATCAAGACCTGCCAAATGTTGGTCGACCTATACCGCAGCCAAGTGCCGGACGATCGCGCAGCGCTTGAGTCGCTTCCCGGAGTTGGACGCAAGACAGCCAACGTAGTGTTGAATACCGCTTTCGGCCACCCCACTATCGCTGTCGACACGCATATTTTCAGGGTTGCAAACCGTACCGGTATTGCTTCAGGCAAGAATGTCGTTGAAGTCGAAAGAAAGCTGGAAAAAGTCATTCCCAAGCCTTTTTTGCTGGACGCCCACCACTGGCTGATATTTCACGGCCGCTACATCTGCGTCGCGCGCAAACCGAAATGCCCGCAATGTGGCATTTCCGATCTTTGCGAGTACAAACAAAAAACGCCGGCTAACTAGGGTTTTCCATTTACCTATGAAAAACCCGCATGGCATTCTAGAAGCCATGCAATCATACTCTGCACTTACCTTTCAATACTTTTCAAACCGACTGGTTGGTAATGAGCGAATACATCCTAGAAACCAAAAATCTGGTGAAAGAGTTCCGCGGCTTTGTGGCCGTGAGCGATGTCAATCTCCAGGTAAAACGCGGCACCATCCATGCTCTGATCGGACCTAACGGTGCGGGCAAGACTACCTGCTTTAACCTGCTGACCAAGTTCCTTACCCCTACTGCCGGAAAAATCTTTTTCGCAGACAAGGAAATCACCCACGAAAGGCCGGCGCAAATTGCACGGCGCGGCATTATCCGTTCGTTTCAGATCTCGGCCGTCTTTCCGCAGCTGACCGTACTGGAAAATGTACGTATCGGCTTGCAACGGGGCACGGGGCTTTCCTTCCACTTCTGGCGCAGCGACAGCGTTCTGTCCCGCCTGAACGACGCGGCTTTCGAGCTACTGAAAGAAGTCGACCTGGCCGAATACGCCAACGAACTCACCGTAAACCTGCCCTACGGGCGCAAGCGCGCCCTTGAAATTGCCACCACGCTTGCCATGGAGCCAGAACTCATGCTGCTTGACGAGCCCACGCAAGGCATGGGTCACGAAGACGTCAGTCGCGTCACGCAATTGATTAAAAAAGTCAGCGTCGGTCGAACTATCCTTATGGTCGAACACAACATGAACGTCGTTTCTCAAATCGCCGACAAAATTACTGTGCTGGCGCGCGGCTCTGTACTGGCCGAAGGCAACTACCAAGAAGTATCCAGCAACGCCGCGGTCATGGAAGCCTATATGGGCACCACGACCGGCGAACTCGAAGGAGCCCACGGATGAATACCGCTGCTCTTGAAATTACCGACTTGCACGCCTGGTATGGGGAGTCCCACGTACTACATGGCGTAAACCTCAATGTTGCGCCAGGTGAAGTTGTCACTCTGCTGGGGCGTAACGGATCCGGGCGCACCACCACGCTGCGCGCCATTCTGGGGCTGACGGGCTCGCGCAAAGGGTCTATCCGCATCCAGGGCACAGAATCCATCAATCTGCCCACTTATCGCATTGCGCATCTGGGCATAGGCTACTGTCCCGAAGAGCGCGGCATCTTTGCCGGCCTATCCTGCGAAGAAAACCTGCTGCTGCCGCCCACTGTCGGCGACACGCTGGGCGGCGGCATGTCGCTGGCCGAAATCTACGCCATGTTCCCCAATCTGGAGGAACGCAAGCATTCGCCAGGCACCCGCCTTTCCGGCGGCGAGCAGCAAATGCTGGCGGTGGCGCGTATTCTTCGCACCGGCGCCAACCTCTTGCTGCTTGATGAAATTTCCGAAGGCCTGGCCCCCGTTATCGTGCAAGCCTTGGCGCGCATGATCACCGCCCTGAAAGCCAAGGGCTACACCATCATCATGGTCGAACAGAACTTCCGCTTTGCCGCGCCATTGGCCGACCGCTTCTACGTCATGGAGCACGGCCAGATCGTTGAGGCGTTCGCTGCGGTCGATCTGGCCGCTAAGCAAGACATCCTGAACATTCTGCTGGGTGTGTGAAGGTACGACGACTTTTGGCTGGTCTCGGCATCACTTAAGGAAAATCGACCGATGAAGCTGTGCACCTCACCCCTCGTTACCGGTATTAATCGTTATGACTGAACTTTTTGGCATACCCATCCAAGCCTTGCTCGGCCAGCTATTACTGGGCTTGGTCAATGGATCGTTTTACGCAGTACTTTCGCTCGGCCTTGCTGTGATATTCGGTCTGCTTAATATCATCAACTTCGCGCACGGCGCGCTCTACATGCTGGGCGCCTTTGTAGCCTGGATGGGCCTGCAATACCTGGGTCTGAACTACTGGCTCATGCTGGTCCTTACGCCTCTGCTTGTCGGCGTGTTCGGCATTATTATCGAACGCACGCTGATACGGCACCTGTACAAGCTGGATCACTTATATGGCCTGCTGCTTACCTTCGGGATCACTTTGCTCCTAGAGGGGCTGTTTCGCAGCATATACGGCGTCTCAGGACAGCCCTATTCCACTCCCGCCCTGCTGCAAGGCGGCGTCAACCTTGGCTTCATGTACCTGCCTATCTATCGCGGCTGGGTCGTCGTGGCATCGCTGGCTGTCTGCTTTGCTACCTGGTTCATCATCGAAAAAACCCGCCTCGGGGCTCTGCTTCGCGCCGGCACCGAAAACCCCAAGCTGGTTGAAGCCTTCGGCGTAAACGTACCTTTGATGGTGACCCTGACCTACGGCTTTGGCGTGGGGCTCGCCGGTTTTGCCGGCGCCCTGGCGGCACCCGTCATGCAGGTCTCGCCGCTGATGGGCTCTAACCTGATCATCGTCGTTTTTGCCGTGGTCGTTATCGGTGGCATGGGCTCGATCATGGGTTCCATCCTGACCGGGCTGGGGCTGGGCGTCATCGAAGGCCTAACCAAAGTCTTCTGGCCTGAAGCCTCCAATACTGTCGTTTTCATCATCATGGTCATCGTGTTATTGCTACGCCCTGCAGGCCTCTTTGGGAAAGAAAAATGAATCGTCAATTAATAGGCTACTTACTGGTTGCGATCATTATTGCCCTGCTGCCGGCCATGGGGGCTTACCCCATCTTTGTCATGAAGGTCATGTGCTATGCCCTTTTTGCCTGCGCTTTCAACCTGTTGCTGGGCTATACCGGGCTCTTGTCCTTTGGCCACGCGGCCTTTCTGGGCGGCGCTGCCTACGCCACTGGCCACTCGCTCGCCGTCTGGGGCCTGCCTACCTTGGCGGGGCTGCTTTTTGGCACCGGCGTGGCTGCCGTCCTGGGGTTGATCATGGGCGCGCTAGCCATACGCCGCAGCGGCATCTACTTTGCCATGATCACTTTGGCCATGGCGCAAATGGTGTTCTTCTACTTCTTGCAAGCCCCTTTCACACATGGCGAAGATGGTCTGCAAGGCATACCACGGGGCAACATATTCGGTCTGGATCTGACCAGCGATATGAACCTGTACTACGTGGTGCTGGCAATTTTCGTCTTCGGCTTTGCCGTTTGCTGGCGCACCATCAACTCGCCGTTTGGCCAAGTGCTTAAAGCCATACGCGAAAACGAGCCTCGTGCTATTTCGCTGGGCTATAACGTGGACAACTTCAAGTTGCTGGCTTTTGTGCTGTCGGCAGCGCTGGCTGGCTTGGCTGGGGCGACCAAGGCGTTGGTATTCGTTTCGGCCACGTTGTCCGATGCCACTTGGCAGATGTCGGGGATGGTGATCCTGATGACGCTGATCGGCGGCCTGGGGACGTTTGTCGGTCCGGTGCTGGGAGCGTTTATTGTGGTGCTGCTTGAGAACAAGGTCGGGGAGTTCGGTCGTTTCTTGAGTCAGGCTACTGGTATTCAGTGGTTCCAGATTCTGGGCGAATCGGTCACTATCGTTATTGGCCTGATTTTCATTATTTGTGTGATGGCTTTCCGGCGCGGGATTATCGGTGAGCTGGTCTATCGTTTTGGGGCTAAGAAGGCGTAGGTAGTTCTTATGTTCCATTAGAAACGGGCGCTTTTGATAGGCGCCCGTTTTTTTGATGCTTCGTTGCATGCTTATTCTTAGGCGCAGTACTTGTTATCTTGGGCGCTTTTAATACCACGGCTAGTGTCAGACTCCTTGCGCTATCCTTGCTTATTCTTAACACGCCACTAGTGCGGTGATGGGAATATGGGCTTCTCGACCCCTTATTCGGCGCCCTGCGCGCCGAACAGCGTGGCTTGGCTCGTACGCCCCCTTCGGGGCTGCCTTCGCCTACAGCCCGCTGAGGGCCCTATGCCGGGCGCCCCGAAAGTCGCCCATATTCCCATCACCGCACCAGCGGCTGCATTATGTGCGTTGGCAAGGTCGCTGGCACGGGTTGCATGCTTGGCCTTTTTGCATCGGCCATGACTGGTTCAGAAGAAATATTGTGCTTGTCCTGCGCGCCCCGCCAGCCGGGGCTGCTCGGACATAGAGACGGGTATTAGCAGCGGTCGTTGCCGCTCGGACGTCACGCAAAAAGGCCAAGCACCCAGCCCGTCCCAGCGACATGTCAAGCCTACCTATTGCAGCGTGGCAGGTCCTGGGAGGTGGTGTTGCAGCGACTTTCGGGGCGCCCGGCATAGGGGCCGAGCGGGCCGCAGGTGAAGGGAAGCCCGAAGGGGCTGGACGAACGAGGCCACGCTGTTCGGCGCGCAGGGCGCCGAATAAGGCCACGAGGAGCCCATAT